>CALDEW010000001.1 GCA_937942355.1 uncultured Pirellulaceae bacterium
CAGCGAAAATTTGAAATCTTTGACTTATGCGACTGACTGAATGCGCCATCAGTATTTGCCATTGGTGCCAAACATTTCTTTCTTTGACCTTCTTGGGCGCACGCGCACCGAATGATCGGGCTCACCTGTGATCCGATCGAACTCGTCCGGCGTTCGTTTGCCGGGGAGAAAATCGCCCGTTTCGGCGCTCCATTTCGACAACGCACTCTTCAGCTTCTCCCGCACCAAAGCGTAAGCCGGGTCTTCAACGCAATTGTGAAGCTCGCCAGGGTCGCGCTGCAAGTCGTACAGTTCCCACGGGGCTCGCGGCGAAATAAAACAATTCCGCTGACGCTCCGGCAGCTTTCCCGCGGCCTCCAATTTCAACATCGCTTGCCAAGTCAAACCGCGTCCGGCGTCGGCCGATGGCGTCGCAGGCAAGTCAACGTAATCGTTTCGAATCAGTTTGTATTGTGGCGTCACGACACAACGCGCGTGGTCTTCGTAATCGTGCCAGTGATCCTCCGCAAAAGCAAACTCTCGATGACTTTTTTTCGAATCGGCCAACACCTGGGCAAAACTCCTCCCATCGCCCGGTAATAGTCCGCTTTTGCCAACGGCCAACTCCAAAAATGTCGACGCGATGTCGACTGAACTGACCAGCGCATCGGTTGTCTCACCGGCGTTAACTTTCTTGGGCCATTTAACAATCCAAGGCGTTCGAATGCCGCCGTCGTACAATGACGTTTTATCGCGCGGAAAAGGACGCCCGTTGTCACTGATGAAGAGCACAATCGTATTATCGGAGACGCCTTGGGATTCCAATTTTTCAACGACTTTGCCAACGTACGCATCCAGCCTGCCGATCTCATCGTAGTAAAGTCGTAAGTCTTCTCGCACTTCGGGCGTGTCAGGCAAATGCGGTGGGACAATAACGTCTTCTGATTTGTGTGGCGGATCTAACGACCCCACCGTATAGGCGCGGTGGGGATCCAGCGCCGCCAGCCACAGAAAAAACGGTTTGTCGCGTGGTCTATCTTCGATCGCATTCTCCCAGTCCTCACAACCGCTGGGTTGAGCCGCCACCATCTTTCCGGATTTCCCGTCTTTTCCAGAAGGCAGTACAAAACCGGCTTTTGATGCTTCATAGATTCGGTCAAAATGATCTCGCACCTCATCGCCCAAATGCCACTTTCCCGCCGCCGCCGTGTAATATCCATTCTCTTTCAACTTCTGCGCGAATGTTGCGCTTCCCGCGGGAAGCGGCCAGTGCAGTTGCTCGGCCCCCGTGTTGTGCGGATACTTCCCCGTCAAAATGCTGGACCTTGATGGGCTGCACGAGTTCGTGGTCAACCAAGCATGCTTAAAACGTAGACCGTCGTGCGCTAAGCGGTCGATGTTAGGCGTACGGATTGCAGGATGGCCGTAGGCACCACAGTCATCCCAATTCATATCGTCGGCGATGATGAGAACGAGGTTGGGCGGCGCCGTTTTCTCAGGCACACCCGCGGCGGCATTATCTGCGTTAGATTGTTTCCCGCTGAACGCCATGCAGGCCAGCAGCAATGACATGAAAACCAAACGTTTCACTAATTTTCGCATCAGCACTCATCCTCAAAATTGGTTGCTTGTGAAGGTGCCGCTCCGCTACGGCGCCCGGTCACCTAGCAAGTTGAAACAAAAATTATACAGTCTCTCCTTCATCAAACACTATTGTTAGAACGAGAGGCCACCAACTTTTTGACTTTTGCCACACAGCTCTCGGAAGACCGACATGAAGCCATCGTTTATCGCAACTTGACTGTTCGAAGATGACTTCAACAGAAACGAATCTCAGCAACAGAAAGACGACCCCGGCAACAAACAACCGTCGACGACATCAAAGTCTACGCGCAGGCGAAGTAGGCGGTAGACCTGTTAGCGGCAGGGCGCTAGCCGCTGGTTCGTAGCCTCCCGTTTCCCCAATGTTTCTGGAAAACGCAACACAAATCGCGGCCAGCATCTAATAGCACTTACTTTAGATTGAGAAATAAAACAAAGAAACCAACTTTCGAAACATGATCCATTGTCTGTTTAACGACAAGCCGGAAGGCGACTGCGTTTTGCACCGCCCAACCCGGTCGCCTTCCGGCTTGTCGTTAAACGGGTTTCCAGTTTCCCAAAAGTAGGTGCAACTCGGCCAGCGGCTTAACTTGGCAAAGTAAGGATCGTTGGGGCTGACCGAGTGACCAAGGAACGTGGCCTTAGTCGTCTGTCGCGTTTGCAGCGCAAACCGCTGCCAGCCTTTTGCGCACCCCAGCACTGCCGGGCGCGGGCGTCAACGGCCAATGCGGCAACGCCATCGGATAGTAGACAAAGAACGGCATGATCCCTTTCCCGTTCAACAAACAGGCACCTACTTGATTGCTTTCTTTTTGAACAAACTGAAATTAGGATTTTCGGGTACCGTCCGAGCCCGCTGCAGCAATTTATCTAATTGGCTGACAACCTCCGGGTTTCGCCGTGCAACATTATTCGTCTCACCAACATCCGATTTCAGATCGTACAATTCCAAAGGAGTATTAGGATACTTGGAGACATCGTATCGCACCCCTTTCCAATCGCCTTTGCGGATCGCGATGCGTCCCTCCATCGCCGGGTACTCCCAGTACAGATAATCATGTTGCTGCTGTTGGTCAGCCTGCCCATACAACGTGGGCAAAATCGAAACGCCGTCGGTGGGTTGGCTAAGCGCCTGTCCCGTCATAGCCGCCATCGTGGGAAGAAAATCCCAAAAAGCTGTCGTTTGATCGGTCTCAGTTCCCGCTACGATTTTACGGGGCCAAGAAGCGATCATCGGCACACGCACTCCACCTTCGTATAGGTCTCGTTTTTCGCCTTTAAGAACACCGGAACAGTCAAAGTACTGATAATCATGCCCGCCTTCTTTATGAGGCCCATTGTCAGACGTAAAAATGATCAATGTGTTGTCGGCGATTCCTTGAGCATCGAGTTCGGCCACGATCTCTCCGACGTAGTCATCCAACACGTTCACCATCGCGGCAAACGCGGCGCGTGGCTCCGGTTGTCCCCGATAGTAATCTTTCTTGTAGGGCGTTTCAATTCCGTACTTGCCGCGATGACGCTGCATATATTCTTCAGGGGCCACCATATCAGCATGGGGCTGGACCGCGGCGTAGAAACAAAAGAACGGCTGTTCGCGATTAGCGCGGATGAACTTTAATGCTTCTTCCTGAATTAAATCCGGAGCATACTGGCCGGCTTGCTCGTCAGCGTTTTCAGGCAAGAGGACCTTCGTGTTGTCACTCCATAAGTGCCCGGGATAGTAGCCGTGCGCCTCGCGCTGGCAGTTGTAACCATAGAATCGGTTGAATCCCATTTTTATTGGTTCGCTGACCGTTTCGGGTCCGCCAAGCCCCCATTTACCAAAGACACCTGTTTTATAACCCGCCGATTGCATTAAGTGGGCGACCGTTTTGGTGTCTGCCGGCATGGGTGCCTGTCCTTCGGGTTCTATTTCATGATTCCCACGAACAACAGCATGTCCACTGTGAAGTCCCGTCATCAAACAGCAACGCGAAGGTGCACAAACGGTGCTGCCGGAATACCCCTGAGTAAACTTCAATCCGCGTTTTGCCAGCGCATCAATGTGTGGCGTGGAGAAGTGTTTTTGCCCATAGCAACTGAGATCGCCATAGCCCAAATCATCGGCAAGAATAAAAATGACGTTCGGTGGTCGCACCGCATCGCCGGACTCCTCCGCATTGACGCAAGACGTCACACCAATCGCACCAATAAATGCAAACACACCAATTATCATCAGCGCCGAAGAACGAATCACAATTAAAGCTCCAAAATTTTTCCGCGGTAGGCAAAAGGAATACAACAGGACAACTATTCTACCAAAAACTAAACCATAATCTTCACGCAAAGGGCCGATTAATCTTCTCACTTTGCCAAGGCTTTTTGCTTCTTCTGCATCTTTTTCTGCTTGGCCTTTTTGCCGTAGCGTTTCATCCAAGCGTGGGTCTCCATCAGTTCTCCGGCCTCCAGCCGCGCCCAAAGCTCCGGTTCGTTCGCTTTGATGCCCGCCCGAGCCACTTCGGCCCCGAGGCCAACCTGCGGTTTGCGTGTGCCGAGGTCGGCCAGTCCCAAATCCGAATTCTCAGACTGCCACTGGAGTTCCAGGGCACGCATCTTTACCAACACCGGCGCATATTCCGGATCGAGCGCTAAGTTATTCAATTCGTCTGGATCCTTCTCAAGATCATACAGCTCTTCGGCAGGTTTTTCATCTTTGAAGAAAGTCATTTCCGCTTCGGTCAATTTCCCTTGCTTCTTTAAACGCCGCATGACGTGCAGGGCAGGGCGGTTGATTTCCAAATAGGCCTGATCCGTCGCCCAAGGAACTTCCAACATGTGATTCTCGATGTACTTGAAACGCTTTGTCGTCACGCTGCGCGAACATTCGTCGATCTCATCCCAAATATCTCTGGCCGATCGCACGTACTGGCGATACTGAACTTTATCTACGCCCATCAATGGCTTAGCCGTCATGTAATCAGGAATTTTGGCGCCCGCAAGTTTCAAAACCGTCGCGGAAATATCCGTCGTGCACACCAAATCATCAACAATCGTACCGGGCTCGATGCGTCCAGGCGCCCAAATAATCATGGGCACATGAATGCCGGGCTCTTGCAGGTAGCCTTTGCCTCGTAAGTTACAACGACCGTTATCGGCAATAAAAATGACGATCGTGTTGTCAGCCAATCCCTGGTCCTTAAGGTTTCGCATCAACAGCCCGACTTCATTATCCATGTATTCAACGGTGTCCAAATACGCGGCCCAGTCATAACGAATCTCGGGGGTATCGGCGAAGTACGGTGGCAACTCGATCTCTTCAAGCGAAACAGGGTGCGCTGAATTTTTCCTCACTTCGTTCCACCAATCGCCACGATGAGTAACCTGCAGCTGAATCTGGCTGAAGAACGGCTGATCCTCGGGTGTGAAATCGGCCTTCTTATCAAACAGGCCAAACTTCTCGACGCCATCATATTCACCGACGGCATCATGCTTGAAATTACAATCCGTCTTTGTCCCTGATCCCTTCACAAAAGAATGGCCGAGTAAACAGGTGTACCCCACGTCTCGCAAATAGGATGTGATCGGTTTATAGGGCGCCGCCAGCGGCAAATCGCGATTGCTCCGATGGTGGTGGGCGTTGATGATGGTTTGATGCATGCCGACCATCATGGCCGATCGGTTTGGCGAACAAATCGGATTGCTACAGTAGGCTCGGTTATAGATGGCGCCCTCTTTGGCCATCCGGTTAAGGTTGGGCGTCTTCACACCCGCCATGCCGTTGCACTCAAGATCCGGCCCCATGTCTTCGGCCATTAACCAAATGATGTTGGGTTGCTTGGATTGCTCCTGAGCAAAGCAATACGACGAAAACACGTTCGTCGAGGTCAAAAAAATCAGCACGCACATCAATCTGACAAAGTTAAACATCTGAGGCACCGAAAAGGAAATAGGCGGGGAGGTTCACGTCGTTCGTTTCTGCCCAGCAACGTAAATGAGTCGCGCATCGCCTATACTAAAAAACAGCAGACATCATAACCTATCTGAATAACGTCTACCAATTCCCTTCAGAGGAAAACCTATCCCGTGCCTCTCAAACGGCCCAAGCCTCGACCATCACAAACGTTTGGCAAGCGTTTTAGGTTTGGTGTGGATGTCGTCTCTCGCTTGCTTGGCCGCGGCCTTTTCCTCCCCGTCAAAGCATGCTCAATCAACACGGCAGAACGTGTTGCTGACCTGCGTTGACGATTTACGCCCGGAGCTAAACTCTTTCGGTGCAACGTATATCCATTCGCCCAATTAGCCGAAGATCTAAAGACAAGGTGGACGAAGTAGTCCGCAACGGCAGACTAATTCCAAGCCAAATCAGAACGCTGCCGCCAATATTCTTCGGCTGGCTGAGCAATCGTTTCCAACTGCTGTGCCAATGCTTCGGTCCAAACAATATCACGCGCATTCATGTTCGAATCCAAATGCGTGACCGAGGCGGCTCCGCTGAGCACCGTCGTTGCCCAGGGCAGCTTCATGGCCGCCGCGATTGCGATCGCATCCCAAGTTGCGTCAAGTTCCTTCGCAACGGAATTCAACACGTCACGCCCCCCGGCAAATGAATCGGCCTCGTTGCGCGTCGTCAAACGTCCATTGGCCAGACTCTCTTTGATAATGACAGACAATCCAGCTTCAGCAGCAATCGCCAACGCGGCTTCGGCCGACCGCTCCAGCAGATTCCACGTCGCTTGCACCGAGTCAAACAACCTAACGCCATCGAACTCAATGCCAATCGCTTTCTCAATCACCTCAGATTGGCGCTCGCCGGAAACCGAAAGCCCGATTTCGACGCCCGCCTGCTTCATTTCGTTCAACCGCTTCAAAACGGGTGCGTTGTCCAAGACTCCACTGTCGAGCGTTGCCGAATGAATCTGATACAAGTTCAAATGATCGCCAAAATGTCGTTGGCTGATCGCATATTGCTGCTGCAAGTTCGCCAACGAGTGTTCTTTGACTTCGTGCTCGGTGCCACCGGGAACGTCGACGGCCCAATCGGCGGTGTAGGTGTATCCCCATTTCGAACCAACCCGCAAATCGTCTGCAGAAAAACCACGATCACGAATCCAACAGGCTAAAAATTCCTCGGCCCGACCATAAGACCGCGCGGCATCAAAATAACGCACGCCCTGCCGCCAAGCCGCGTCCAGCACTGCGTGAGCATTCTCTTGCATCGCCGCCACCGAATAGTCCGCGCCCAAGTCCTGAGCATGGCCCAGATTGATATATCCCGGCCGCCCCAAAGCAGCAAGTCCGATTCCAATTGTTGCCGCCATTGAATATCCCTTTTGCCTGTCCGGACCCCGTGCAGATGCTTTATCGTTTTCCGATTGACCGCACATATAGATTTTCGACCTTTTCCCGCGCCCAA
Organism: uncultured Pirellulaceae bacterium; assembly: GCA_937942355.1. Taxonomy (GTDB): domain Bacteria; phylum Planctomycetota; class Planctomycetia; order Pirellulales; family Pirellulaceae; genus Mariniblastus. The sequence continues at coordinate 6,977 of CALDEW010000001.1, forward strand.
GGCGTTCTGCGCAGAAACTTCAAGCTCGACTTAACAGACGGGTCGGTGTTGAAGCAGTTAATTCGTATTCGCTCTCCCAGCTCTTCCCAGCCGTACATCTCCACCAGCTCTTCCACAATCGTGGCCAGCTTAATTCCGTGAAGCGGATTGTTGGGTTGTTCTTTGCTCATCTCAATTCCAAAGCTTACCTGCCGTTTTATTTTTGTCGAACGTCAGAGACATCGACAATTCGTTTGGCCACTTACACGGGCAGATCTTTTTGCGACGCAGCGGACCGGTGGCTCCGGCCTTGCCGCACACATTTACCAATCATTGCCTAATTTGCGTCGTGCGTTAGTTCACTATGACGCAGCGGAAACGCTTTGATAACCTTGCCGCTAATGTCAACGCACTTGAAGGTCATCACAGGATCCGATTGCGTGAAGTCAAAATCAAGTTCTCCCCAAAAATTTCCTTCATTGTAAGACCAAACCGCGTTCTCGAACGTCTTGTGCGTGTGCTGGTTAGTCACCTTTGCCGAAACGAACTCGTAAAGCGGATAAGCCCCCGCGCGGTCGATTTTCCAAATATCTGATCGGTGTCGGTCGCCGGAAATCAACAAGACGCCTTCGATCTTGTTGGTGTTGATGAAATCAAATATTTCATCGCGTTCTGCGCGGCCCCAAGGTCCGGCCCAAGAGTCCCTCCCTTTCTTGTCCGCTCCGTCGGCCCACATCGTTCCTGACGCAATGATTTTAAATTTCCCCGTTGATTGTTTGAGGCTCTCCAACAACCATTTTTTTTGATCCGGCCCCAGCATCGTTTTGTCTTTCTTATCACGGTAGAAACGACCATCGGTCATAAAAAAATCTACGGCGCCCAAAGAAAACGAATGCCACGTACCAGGAAGTGCCTCGCCGCCACCGTAGTGGGGATTGTTCCAATTCTGTCGGAAGACGTTCCAGTTGGGCCGTTTCCACTTGGCCGTCAGCCCCGCTCCGCCTTGGGAATCATTCATCGCCATGTCATGGTCGTCCCAGACAGCGTACATGCCAACGCTGCTGACAAGGTCACGGTAAGCAGGACTGATGAAGCGCCGATAGTAAAAAAGTCGTTGAGCGCCGCGTCGATGCATCACGTCGATGTAAACGTTGTCACCCAAACCAAGATAAGCCAGCGGTCCGCGGGAAGCCATGTTGCGCCAGGCGTACTCATTGACCGGAACGTAGCGCGCCCCCGAACCAAACGCCACATGAAACTTGACGTCTTGTCCCTTTTCGGGTGCCGTTCGAAAACGAAATGACGGACGCCCGATGGCTTGATCATTCAGAATCACGCTGTACGTGTACTCGGTGAAGGGGTCCAGTCCTTCAACCTGCAACACGGCGGTGAAGTCTTCATCCGCATCGGTTTTCACAACCTTCGAAACATGTTCACCAACCTTGACTTGCACCTTAAACGCACCCGCGGTTCGAACCCAGAATTTTGCTGAAGTCGATTTAACGTCGCCCAGCATGGGCCCATTAAAAAGTTGCAGATTATGTTTCTGAATAAGATCGACAAATTTTGGTTCCGCCAACAGATCCACTAAACCACCTTCAGCACCCAACCGCCCTGTTTGACCTTCGGGATCCTTCCCATAGAGCGCGTCAATCATAAACGGGTCTATCTCCTTCATCACAGGATCAGATTCGCCCTCGGTAATGGGTGGTTTCGCCACCGACAGCGCAGCAGTTAGAGTCGAAAAAACAAGAACTAAAGTGACAACGAAGCGACGTGTCATTGGCATGATCATCTCGTCCCCTTCCACTCCCAAGTTTGACAAGTTGCGATTGAGTTTAAGGCACTATTGTATGACCAACGCAAGTTTCATGGAACGAGCGTAATGATTGAGAAATGGGTCGAAACTTTCCGATGATAGGCCGGATGTTCTTGGTCAGCTTTACGCCGCGCAGATGGATTTTATCTAACTGAATCTAAAAAGGCATTCAATTCTTTTGAAAGAACGCGCGACTCTGATTGATTCACAAGGCCGGCTCCCAGGAACGATGAGTTGGACGCCTTGTCTTCGACCATCATCGCGTACGAAATTTGTCCTCCGTCCTTGGTGGGCAATTTGCCGACACAGCACGGTTTGAAGCCACCAATGTCGCCGGTCTGAATTCGTTTCGTCCAACCAATTCCAAACAATGTGTATCGCACGGTCAGTTCTTTTTGGTTTAGATCGACAACCGTTACGCCGAACCTGGCAAAAGCAGTGAGTGCCGCAAACAGCGCTCCAGGGATCACAGCGATTAAATATGGCTCGATTCCTTCGTCGATCAGCCAAGCCACCAGCCCACAAAACGTTACCCAAAGTAAAGTTATGATCAAGCCACCCTTGAAGAAACTGGGGCGCCCTGGAACATGACCGGGAATTCTCAAATTCAAAGCACCTTCATCAATCTGCATTTGATAAGGCTTTGCATTGCCTGACCTGAAAACATGACGGCTCGTTCCTGAGTGGAGTAGATTTTCGTTACTTGAGCTAGGGCGCTGAAGTTCTTCAGATTCTTCGATGCCCAATCCGTACGAAGCAATTTGAATTGCGTTGACTTCAGGGTTGCTTTCATCGGTTCGGCAAATGGGAACTTCAAACGTTTCGCTGGCGCCGTTTGGAAGATCAACAACCAGTCTCCAAATAGCGTTTTCTTCAGTTCCTTTGGTTTCGAACGGGATGAGGAATCGAATGTCGATTTTCGAGTGCTTGATCTCAACTTTTTCGATTTCGAAGAAATGGGTGTCGGGACTCGTCGACTTCCGCGAATGCTTCGAGCTATTATCCCAGCTGGTGCACGTGAGAGAAACATCTGCGATTCCTTCAAGTCCCGTCTCG
>CALDEW010000002.1 GCA_937942355.1 uncultured Pirellulaceae bacterium
GAGAAAAAGGATTTAAGAGGTTAGAATGTCGGTCGACGCGAATCCCTTGTCGGGGAACTATGAAAATCGAAGTACGCGTTCTCAAAAATTTTGGCTGATAGCCGGTGAGATAGAAAAATGGCGAAACCTGAACTTGTTCCCTTAAGCTCCTACCTTCAGTACCCTGAATCAGAAATGATGGATCGGGCCAGTCGTTTCTATGAGGAGATTCGCCGTCGGCGATCGGTGAGAGATTTTTCGGATTCTCCGGTGCCGCGTGAGATCATTGACCAGTGTTTGCTGGCGGCCGGTACCGCTCCTAATGGAGCCAATCTGCAACCATGGCATTTTGCCGTTGTGCAGGATCCTGCGGTCAAAGCAAAAATTCGCGCGGCTGCTGAAAAGGAGGAACGCGAATTCTACGGCGGCAAAGCGCCTCAACAGTGGCTGGACGCGCTGGCACCGCTGGGAACCGACGATCAAAAACCGTTTCTAGAAATTGCGCCGTACTTGATTGTGATCTTCGCAAAATCCCACGGTGTCAAACCCGACGGAACAAAAATCAAACATTACTACGTCAACGAGTCGGTCGGAATTGCGACGGGGTTTCTTATTTCGGCGCTGCACCATGCTGGGTTGGCAACGTTGACGCATACGCCCAGCCCGATGAAGTTCCTCAATGATATTCTGGGCCGACCGGCCAACGAACGTCCGATGGTTTTGCTGGTCGTGGGCTACCCCGCCGAGAACGCACTGGTTCCCAAGATCACGAAAAAGCCGCTTTCGGAAATCACCAGCTATTTTTGAAGTACACAAATTGAGATCTCTTGAGGAAAAAAAACAGCATGTCTCCGAGGGAATCGCTGAATAAGATACCAGGAGAGAACCAACTGAAATGAAAATCGAAGTCCATCCTCACCCGCAACTTTGTTTGCGCTGTTTTGTTACTGAGTTTTCTCAGCGAATCGAAAATCTGACCACGCCGGCGTCTGTGTTGGAGTTGTTTGCGGCCAATGCCGAGGCTCCGTTTGCGTCCAGTGATGTGATTCGCAAAACGACGCGGGACATGCTGCGCGTTTGCGGTTTCAAACCGACGGGGCGCTCCAAACCGGCGGCGGAGTATTTGATCAAGGCCGTTGAGAAAGAAATTTTATCACCGATCAATGTCCCGGTAGACGTTTGCAACGCTGTGTCATTGCATTCGGGAATTCCAATCAGTGTGGTCGACTGCGATTTGTTGAATGAATCGACAACCGCACCGTTGAAAGTCATGCCTGCGGAAAAAAATACGCGTTACGTGTTCAACGCGTCGGGGCAAGAGATGGACATTGGTGGCTTGCTCTGCCTGTGGGACGCCGACGGCCCGTGCGCCAATGCTGTCAAAGATTCTCAGCGCACCAAAACCAACCCGCAAACAAAACGAGTTTTAACGTTGATGTGGGGAACTCAGGATTTATCCGACCGCGTAGGGCAAGTCGAATCGTGGTACCGCAGCCTGCTGGAACCCTTTGGTTCACTGATGGATGTGGAGTCGTAGTTGGATTTGTTAAAAATCCTCGTTTGCAGTTTCTAGACAACGAACCACTGGCGCAAACGTCCACGACGCTCAGCCTTAGTTTGACGCGATACTCGCACGCCACGAAGGAGCTTTAACAACGCTCCACTACCCGGGCGCATTGCCTGGAGGCAAAGAGGGGGCCGGGACGTCGCTAGTTCCCGGAGAATCTTCTTGTTTCTTTTGGTCATTTTTATCATTGAACGTACGAATCTTATCGTCCATCCATTGCTTGAGCGCATCAATGCGAGCAGCAGTATAGGGCTCAGTCGTCTTGCTTATTTTGGACAGGGTAGGGTCGTCACGGTCATAGTTCCTCAAGAAGTAATTCGCAAAGACAAACCGAACCTCTCGGCTGTAGCTCCTACCCGCAAAGCTGTTTGTGTCATTGTCCAGTATTTCACGGTACCGCTTGAGCCCGCTTGGCTCGCCGGCCTCGGCTGCAATACGTATGATTTTTGGCAAAAAGAAATCGCTTCCGTGGCGAAAAAGCCGATCATCGGAGAACTGTTGAAGGACAACTTCCCTTGCGTCGTCCCGGTCAGTTGCCATTAATGATCTCATGATGACAAGAGTGTCGCCGATACGATTCGAGTGATAGTCCGTGTTTTTGAGCAAGGTGTTAAGCACGTCGCTGAGCAGTTGCACCGCACGTTCAGTATCGCCCGCATCAAGTTCGATCAGTGCCGCGATCGAGCGCTCTTCAATTTCTCCCTTACCGTGGAGTTTGCGCGCATGCTCCAGTCCAGCCTGTGCGTTCAATTTGCGCAAGTCTCTGAGCAAATGCACACGATCTTGCTGTCTCAAGTCATCTCGCGCCAAACACTCTACCATAATAGGAACCACGCGCTGATCTTCGTACTCAACCATTTTGGCGATCTTAAGACTGACATTAAGATAGTCCACGTCGTTGGCGAGATAGCCTTTTATCGTATCCAGTACCAGATCCGCATGAGTCTGCTCGGTGCGTTTGGAGACCCACGCTTGGATCCGGCTCATTTCCGCGTCGGCCGTCTCTTCGTTTTTCAACTTACTGACAGAGTATCTCAAGCCACCGCCGGCCAAATCGCTGACGATACGTCGCAAGATTGGCTCTGTCTTATGCAGGCCTCGGTGGGGATGAAAGTCGCGCCAGAAACTTACCGCCAAGATGTGCCAGTCCTCCTCTTGCAGGTGCTTCGCAACACGCGGGATATCGTTAACCGTCAGCTTCATGCTGGCGGAGGTGGGATCTTCGCCACGGTGAAACGTGTTAGTCTTGCCGGTCAACTCGGTGTAGGGGTTGATCAATTCCCTTCCCTTGTCCCGATTTCGCCTGTCAGGCCATGCTGCGTCCGCTGTCAGGCCCTGCGGGTTGGACCATTGTGATTGGGAATAGGTGATGCCGCCGGGCTGACCCACTTGGTAAACATTGAGCAGGCGCAATCGTTTGCAGAGGTAGTCGATCTGCTCGCCGCGCGACAGTTCTTTTTTCAACTTTGTCCATTCATCTGGCGTCGGCAAGGTAAAGGTCTTAAAGTCGCCGCTGCGTTTGGGGAGTTCTTCAGCCAGCTTGATTGCGCGTTCGTAAAACTGCGAATTGGGACAATCCTGAACGATCTGTTTTGCGTGTCGGGTCGCGGTCTCAAAATCGCGTTCGCCGATGAAGGAGATGAGCATCTTAAGGCCGAGGTCCTTACCGATGCGCTGGTAGACCTTTTCCCCGAAGTACTTGTCGGCGTGCAGTGTATCTAGCGCGGGTAGCACAATTCTGGCTGCCAGTTCATCATGCTTCGCCTCATACAACCAGAGTCCGAGAATTGCCTCGTAGACTGACGCTCCCCCTCCCTCAAACTGCCCGGTCAGACCGCCTCGTGAGCTGAACTGAGAATCCTTGTCGCCACCGGAACGGATACTCTCAACAAGCTCGACCCAATCGGTGATCTCGATCTCATTGACCGTGACCTTCTTGGGAGCACGTGATGCAGGATTTGGATCGGGTTTGAGTTGAAAACGCGTTTTTGAAAGGTGGGGTGTGAAAACTTCGATCGAGGTGTCGTCGCGTTCGAGCTGCCAGCCGATAACGTCGACGACCAATGGTTCACCTTTGGGCCGCGGGTGGGAGACGGTCACGCGGACCACCGAAGCGTCTGTCGGCGGGAGATCAACAAGCGCACTCATCTGCCTCATCAGTGAAGCGATCGGTTCGTCCCTCATTGCGGAGGAAGGGTCGAACATTGGGACATTTTTGACGCCCATGTTATCGGCGACCTTTCGTGCGGCTTCACGCACTTTTCTGTGATGGTGTGCCGCCAGCGTAGCAATATTCTGGGCCTGACCTCGTAGAGCCCGGCGTTCTCCTGCGGTTTCGATCGCGATGCTGAGGACAGTGTTGTTAGTTGTTTTTGGTGAAATAAGTTTTGCGACCAAACGATCGGCCGAATCACCGCTGGTAATTTTCAGTGCATCGGCTGCAGAATGCTGAATTGCGAGCACTTTTTCATGCTCAAGCACCCAGGCAATTACGGGCACGGCGGCTTCGGAAAGCGCGTCTTGTTCAGCTAGAGCTTTGGTGATCGCTTTGCGCAGATTACGTGCAGGGTTTTCACCGTTGCTACCCCAGTAGGGAGTCGCACGCCACGGCGCTTTGCCAGAATCCTCATCAGCTGCGGTCTGAATCAGAAGCGCTCGCAGATAGTCGCCTGCGGCTGTGCTGTCCGGAGCGCCTTTCGCGACTTTGTCGACAGCACTTTTCCAAAACTCGGCCCCATTAACTGCCTTGTAATACTTACTCAATTGCTCGGTGATGCGCTCGTCGGTATCGACAAACGGTAGCTGTGGTATGGCGGACGATGACAACAGGAGAAAGCAGAGCAAACTGAAACTACCAAGACAAGTCAGCCGAATCGGGTTCATCATCAAGACTCCAGGAGAGGAAAAGAGTTTGAGCACAACCTACACTGGGACGCAGTTGTTTTGCGTTATGTTGAGTCGCGCAGCGAGTTAACTAAATTGTATGTTATTCGCTATCAGTTTTGAAACAGAGCAGGATTGTCACTTTCGCGAGACGTTTATGGCTGTTTCATTTTCAACCTTACGTGGGGGAGACCCTTTCTTTTCTTTTTTTGCGAAGAAGGATTTCCTTCCTGTACTTGTCCGTCAAAGCGGTGATGTCTTCGGCTGGCACATCACTGAAACCATTGAATTCGGTATAGGTCTTTGCGGGCTTCACAAGGTGAACCAACCGCAGGTAACTATCAAGCATATCAGAGTCGGGGGATGTTGATTTGGAAAACAGAAAAAGACCAACAGCCCGGCCATCATTTGTCTCCACGAAACGGTAATCACTGGACCAATTGCCGTAACCTAAAGTGATGTATCCTAAATCGCCTTCGGCCAGCGCCTTGCCATCAGGTCCAGCCAGTTTGTAGTTCATCCTACGAGAGATTTCGTGAATTTCAAAAAATCCGATACGTTCTTCATATACCGATACGCGTAGCCCGCTCTCGGAAACTAGAGTCGCCACTGGCCAATCTCCAAAAAAGAAGCTGAAAATAAGGCTCAATGCGGCGGTTGCCACAAGAATTCCGAAGATCGAAAACCGAAAACGCTTTTTCATCGGCGGCGTCTACCAAAGGGGTGACTAGGCGAAAGTACTGTGTCGGTTTTGCAGGAGTGTGGAAGTTATCGCGGTCCTAACTTTTGTTAAGAGATCAAAGTTCATCGAACGTGTTCTTCTGTACGACTATTCAATGAACATCGATTCGTCATAGGTGATCACCTCTCCCGGGTGCATCGCGTTTGGTATCACGACTTCCGTTTCGATCGGAGTTGGGCCGCCGCCGTTTTTGTGAATGTTGACCACGGGCGTGTCACCGACGACTTGTCGGTCGTAGCTGACTTCCTGATGCATCAACAGCGTTCCCATGGAGCGCTGCAGGGCCAGTTCGGCAACCTTGAGCTCTTGTTCGGCTTGGGCATAAACGATTTCGGCTTGGGATAGTCTTTCTTGAGAATCCAGCAGTTGATCAAGTATCGTCGTGGGCGTGACGCCTTCGGCGATGTCACCTTCAACCAAGGCAAATGATTCCCAGCGCGTTTCATTCTGATTGAGATCGGCTCTGGCCGCGATGATCGCTTCTTCGGCCGCTGCGAGCGTTTCGACAGCCGACGTGATACGACGGAGAGCGATTTGAGATTCGGCAATGACGTTTTGAATGACTTCTTCAAGTTCATTCTGCAGGCGTTTGAACTGTAGGTGGCGTTGTTGGAAACGACTCCGCGCCGCACGATTGAGTCGCGGTAGTTCGTATTCGAGTCCGAAACTGTAGCCCGGAGTTACGCTGCCAAATTGATCGATGAAGGCGCCAGGGATGTCGCTGTCACCACGCAAGGCGCTGACATAGGTACCGACCAAGAAAGATAACTCTGGCAGCAACTCATTTTCTGAAACATCGCGCTGAATGCCAGCGATTTTGATGCGACGCATTGATTCGCGAATTTCGGGGCGGTGATTAAGGGCTGTTTGGACGACTTGATCCAATTCCCAACCGACGTTCTGCACCGTCGGTAGTTCCTCCGGCAGCAGCTCAAGTCTTTGGCTGGCCATCCAATTGCGATCGGCGACGCGCCGACGAATTTCCGTCTCCGCGTTGCGAACGTTTCGGAAGGCGTTTGCTAACTCCGTCCTGCGCGTCTGAACCGAAGACTTGGCCCGAGCAATCTGTGCCGGCAACGAGTCCAGCTCACGCCGCCCATTCAAACGGTCCAGGATGACTTGGCCACGTTCGACGTTGCGTTTGCGTTGGAGATAAATGCTGCGTTCGAGATACAATTGCCAGTAAGCACCAACGACGCCTTCGAGTTCTTCTTGGAGTTCTCTCTGAAAAACTTCCCACGCGACGCCGCCGGTGGACTGGGCGATCAAGATCTGAGCTTGATTAAATGCGCGTCCGCGTCCTCGCAGCAGCGGCTGGGTGACGTTCAAGGCGAGCGTTGCGGTGCCTTGGTCTTGAGGGACAAAGTTGTTGGAGTTGCTGTTTTGGAATCCCAGTTGCTGAGAAACGGTAAAGTCAGCACCCGTGCGAAGCTTCCGCCGGATGCCGGCCTCGGCTGTCCAAATATTGTCTCTGAGAAACTGTTCGGTGAGGTTGTCATTGATCGTAAGGCTGCTGCCGACAGGGTCGACGCGGTCCTGGAATTGGCTTCGCACGAATCGAACGGGATCGAATTCCGCATCCGCTTCGACCACTTGAAGCTCTCGGATCAAAGGGTTTTTACTAACCGCCGAAATGCGTGGCGAATTCTGTAGCGCCGCGAAGACAAGGCCGTTGCTATTGATGGGCAAGGCTTGATTTTCGGGGTGCAATGGCTGGATGACTTGCTGTTTCCACCAAATCGGCGACTGATCATACGGATTAAAAGAGAATGAGGAAGCAACAGGTTCAGGGGCGCGCGATTTGGAGACGTCAGATTTTGAAACGTCAGAATCCGGAAGCGCGAACGGTTTGGAAAGTTCATGGAGTTCTTTGTCCAACGCCTCTTTGCTGATGGTAGGAGCGGGTATCGTCGGTTCAGAAAGCATCGCCGGCGCAGACGGCTTCGGCGGTTCCCACTGATCAACGTCGCCGAGACTGTCCTCAAAGTTTCCCTCGATTTCGTTGGCCTTGAGCGCCTCAATCAACGAACGTTCGGATGTTTTGGCAGGACCACTGACCGAAATTTCTGTGACCGGTTCGGTAGAAAAGCTCTCAAATTCTCTTGAGGGTTCTAGAGGATCAAAACTAGGTGCCAAAGCATTTGGCGATTGTTCGGATTGCTCTGGGCGGATGAATGGAGGAGTTTCAATCTCCAACGGAGTGCCTGAGGAAAAATCCTCGGATAAGTCCTGGTCTCGTGCCTGAGAAGAAAAATCTTCGAGCGTTAACTGCCTCGTGGAGTCGTCCGCTTTGGCGACCCGTGTGGCGCGACTTCTGTTATCAGGGGCAGACTGGTTGATGTACCGATACGCTTTTTCGAACTCTTGTTTGAAAGCATTCTCTGGCATTGAGACCTGTTTCGCGACTTTGGCGACGGGTTCAGCGACAATCGCTTTGGCCGGTTTTTCCAGTCGCTTCGATGCGATTGGGGTGAAGTTGGCTGGTGCCGGCGGGTTTGCGTTGTTAAAAGCAGATGTCGTTGCCGATCTGCCGCCCAGTTCGTCGGCCACCTCTAAAATGGAATGGGGCTTACTGTCGTCGAACTGGTCAAAGGTGACTCGCCGAAATTGATTTCTTTGGTTGGTAGGTTCGTATCCACTGGCGTGATTGGCTTGGTTTTCGTGACGCTTGAGCAGATTCTGTGCGTAAGGATCAAGATAGACTGATTCTCTTGTGCTGTAGGAAGGAACGTTAGTTGCCGCAGCGTTTTGGAATCCGGAATCGAATACCGGCTGCTCGGATTTGTTTTTCCGCGAAAACAGTTTTGTGAAGACCGAAGGTTTCGCAGAAATTTCAGGTGCAGCTTCTTGCGCTGGATTAAGGTGTGACCAAGCGGAACCGTTTGGCGACGGAGGTTGCGGGGGGGGAAGTTCGGTTTGTTTTGCGCCTCGATTAAACAGTGTTGGGCTGTTGGCGGGATAGTCAAACGACTGAGCGACCGCCGTCATCGAAAGCGCCGACACCACCAATAGATGGTTGGCGAGTGTCCAAATTGAGATGTTCACGACTCTGGGAATTCGCACGTCCTGCTCCAACAATACATAAAGGTGTTACAAACCTTAATGTTTACCATCGCCCTCTAACCCTCACGGGGCGCAGGGAAACAACGTCGAAGCGCAGTAAATTCTCATCCACCGGCGGAACTATCGTTATAACCGGCAAAGTTTAACATGCCTGCTATCAAGTCTGCTGGCGGGTTTGGAACGCAGAATCGGTAGGTTCGAATTATCTTCTGCGTTGAAGAGAAAAAATTTGTCGCAAAGACAAAAAATGCCTCAAGTTCTGACGCCGTTGTTCATCTTCGAACACGCGGTTATGCGAGCATCTGAAGAGCATGGAGATGATTTAGTTAGTCGTTTTCCGCGGCTAAAGACACTTCAAACACCACCGGTAAGTGATCGCTGCCTGCGAAATCCCCGAGCACACGTGAGTGGACGTGAATTTCAGGTGAAACGAGCGCGTGGTCAATGGGAATACTTAGCAGCGGACGTTTTGCGTTCCAAGATGCCTGATAACCGAACCCATTGCGGCTGTCTCGAAGCTGTAAACGTTCCATAAAGTCGGACAAAAAAGGCGACCATGGCGTGCAATTAAAATCGCCCATCACAATTGTTGGAACGTTGCGCTGAACAAGAATTTTAGCAATCTCCTCGAGTTGCCGATTGCGAATCTTCAATCGGGCACGGTTCATTGGTGATAACAAGTGAAGGCCCGCCAGCCTCAATGGGCGACCATCGACCTCAATGTCAATGGTCACAAACGGGTTGTCGGTAACGCCTTTTGTGATTTGAGTTGCCGATGGATTAGTGAAGGGGCGTTTGCTAAAGATCGCGATGCCAAACCCGTGCCACCGAGGTTGCTCCAATCGGTATGGGTAGATTTCGTTCAGACGCTGCAGCGCCGTCGGCCATTGGTCGGTGTACTCTAAAACGGTCAACACATCAGGGTCGTGTTGTTTGATGTGACCAATGACCGCTTGGTGTTCACGGTTCTCTCCCAGCACATTGAAGGACATTATTTTGACGACTTCGTTGCCCGCGGGAGGTTGGAGATGAGGAAAAAGGGGCGTGATCACCCCGAGGCTGCACCACATAGAAGCGGCGGCAAACAGGACGGCACGTTTTCGTTTTCCCGTGAACCACAGAATCAGACCGCAAGGAATCAAAAGCGCCAAAATATAGGCGCGAAAATTACCGATCAATTCGCAAAGATAGAAATGACGGCCCAGCAGCGACACAATAAAAAGAAGCAGTGGCACCAGCATCGATGCGTAGATGACGGACCAGATGATGACGCGCAAATAGCTGACAGGCGCTTGGGCAGAAGAAGAGTCTGACATGAGAGGAGTGTCGATCAGGCGTTAGCCGCCACCGAATCTGCAACGCCGGAATCATGATCCTTGGCGTTGCGATTCTTTGCGTTGTATAGGTAGGGATTGAGCGTGGGGTCGTTATACATTTTAAACTGGCGATACGTCAGATGCCTTTTGGTGCCCGCTGCGATCGCGTCGACCAATTGTTGAAGCGATTTCGCCAATTCGGATTGCTGAAGTCGACACACGGCCATTTTTTGTTCGACCGATTGTCGATGTTCCGCACTGGCATCAGAACGCTCCAGTTGCTCCTGAAGATGATATAGTCTCAGCGACATGATCGAAAGCCGGTCGATCGCGCTGCCGGGTGTTTCGGTATTGAGCGACGCATCTTCTCGTGTTTGAATGTTTTTTGATTCAATCAGGGCCGCGATTTCGTCGTCAATTTTTTCGATCCAGTCATTTCGTTGTTGATTGAACCGGTCGATTGAGCGTTTGACGCGCGCGATCTCTTGGTCCGAAACGTCGGGACTGCGGGCGATGTCTTCCTCGTGCCATAGTTGGTAGTTGAACGAGTGCTGAGTGCAGACGGTGGCCATCAGGCCGGTCGCTTTATTTTCGATGGGGCCGCAATGCCAATCAGCCACTGTACGCGTTTGTAGTTCGATAATGTCTTGAATTGAAATCATGGGTCAATCACACAGGTCAGGAAATTGATCGGGTTGAATCATCAGATTATAAGATCGCGCGATCAATCCCCCCATAGCAGTTCAGTCTGCTTTGTCGCCCGAAACGAACGAAAACCGGAAGTGAGCGGGCTGGATTTCGTCCATTTTGATAATCAGGTTTTGCTTTTTCATTTCCAGCATTACTTGATCGTGGGTGGTAAAGGTATAACTGCCCTGCATCACGCGTTTGACGGTTCCGCGTCCATCAGAAACGGGCCCCTCATGCGTCAGATAGTCAGCGCGATGGAAGGGAAGTTCGATCGCGCCGCAACTTTTACCGGCGGTCGGCAGCAGTCCCATCGCCCACGTGCGGAGTCCCTCTTCGGTTTCGAGCATCAAATCGAAGTGAACATCTTGTCCCTTGGGGAAGTCCTTGTGAGCGGCCTTGTCGGCTGCTTCGGCCATCATCTGCAAAAATCGCCGACGAGGCAGCGGGACTTGTTTGGCGGGCTGAGTGTGTTGAAGCACTACGAATTTCATTGACGCCTATCTTAAAAACGGTATGAAAACAGCAATTCACTGGCGAGTGATTTTCGACTAAAATTCCCAACATGAACGCATCCGACTCAAATCCTGAACCGGCTTACATTCTCCCTAATATTAAGCCTTTGCATATTGGGGACGTCGTTGTCGATCCGCCTATCTTGCAAGCACCGATGGCGGGGTTTACCAATTTTGCCTTTCGCCAGATCGTGCGCGAGTACGGAGGAACGGGGTTGATCGCGACCGAGATGGTCAACGCCCGGGGGTTTGTCTGGTTAGACGAAAACGAAGCCGAACATCCCGATCGACTTTGGGGCGTGCGCGAAGAAGCACGGCCGTTGGCGGTCCAGATTTGGGACAACCAACCCGAAACGATGGCCAAGGTCGGCCGCCGATTGGTGGAAGACTATGAAGTCAGTGTGGTCGACATCAATTTTGGCTGCCCGGTTAAGCAGGTGACCGAGAAAGCGAAAAGCGGTTCGTACCTCTTAAGAACGCCCGATCGGATGGGCGAAATTATCAGCGAAGTCGTCAAAGCGTGTGCTCCGACGCCCGTTACGGCGAAAATTCGTTTAGGTTGCACGCGCGACAATATCAACGCGATTGATGTGGCTCAAGTCGTCGAAGGGGCCGGAGCGAAAGCGCTGACCGTCCACGGACGTACGGCGCAAGATATGTTCCGAGGCCACTCAGATTGGGATCGCATCTCCGAAATCAAACCCCATTTGAAAAAAATCCCGCTGATTGGCAACGGTGATCTGGACAGCGCTGAGAAAGTCGTCGATGCTTTCCGCCGATACGATGTCGATGGCGTGATGATCGCACGGGCTTGTTTAGGGCGGCCATGGTTGTTCGCTCAAGCCACTGCGGCGATCAAAGGCGAACCGGTGCCGCCGGATCCGACGCTTGCGCAGCAGAAACAGTGTTTGCTTCGCCACTACGATCTGGTCGTCGACCGATTTGGCGAACGCAAAGGGTCGCAGCTGATGCGCCGTTACGCTTGTTGTTACGCGCAGGGGCGTCCCGGCGCAAGGCACTTTCGCACCCACGTGGCGAAGGTAAAAGACGCCTCTGATTTCCACCGGATCGTCCAAGAATATTTCCCAACAGACAAAGAAGCCGCTACCGTATGACACAATCTCTTCTGACTACTCTCAATCGCAACGCATCAACGATCGCGGCTGAAGCACTTCAAGATCCGTCCTTAGGCATTGAAGCCGTCGAGGGCTATGATGGTACATCCGTATTAAACTTTGCCTCCGATGGCAAAGGCACGATCCCGGCGGGAATCGTGTTAGCAAAAATCTGTATGGGAGGGCTCGGCGAAGTTTCGCTGACGCCCGCCGACGGTTTGAATCTGCCTTTGCCGCGCGTCAACGTGTCGACCGACCACCCGCTGTTGGCTTGCATGGCAGCCCAGTATGCAGGCTGGCCATTGGCAGGAGAGAAATTCTTTGCGATGTGCAGCGGCCCGGCCCGAGCGCTGCGTGGCGAAGAAAAAGTGCTGATTGAGTATGGCTTGACTCACACCGCTGACGAAGCAACGGGCGTTTTAGAAACCAGCCAACTACCTCCTAAACCGACCGTGGAAGATTTTGCCCGGCAGTGCGGTGTTGAAGTCGCGCAGGTAACACTATGCATTGCACCGACGTCCAGTCTTCCCGGCACGCTGCAAGTGGTCGCGCGATCTGTCGAAACGGCGATGCACAAACTGCACGAATTAAACTTTGACCTTGCCACGATTAAGAAAGGGACCGGTTGGGCGCCTCTGCCACCGGTTGCCAAAGACGATCTAACGGCGCTGGGATGGACCAACGATGCGATTCTTTACGGAGGGCATGTCAACCTGTCTGTCGAAACGACCGACGAAGCGATCGAGAAAGTGATTGATTCGATCCCGAGCAAGGCGTCGGCGGATTTTGGGACTCCGTTTTTGGAAATTTTCGAGTCCTACGATAAGGACTTTTACAAGATCGATAAACTGTTATTCAGCCCTGCCCAAATTGTTATCAATAATATGTCAACGGGCCGCGTGTTTCAAAGCGGAGAGATCCGCAATGATATTTTAAGGCAGTCTTTCTCGTTGCCCACGGGCGAAGATGGCTCGGCATGAACATCGGCGTCTTGGCGGCCTCCAGCAGCTGGCATTTTCAAGACCTGCAACGGTCTGCGGCGCAACGGCACCAAATCATCAGCGTTTCATTCGAGGATCTCTGGACGGAGCTAGGTAATGGAGCCCCGGATTTTCGTGGTGGTTCGGTTGAGCTGCGGACGCTAGATCGTTTGATCATCAGAACGATGCCCGGCGGGTCGTTGCAACAGATCATCTTTCGGATGAACCTTTTGAGTCGTCTTGAGCGGGCGGGTTTGAGGATCGTCAATGCCCCCAGAACGATTGAGATCGCGGTCGATAAATATTTGTCGCTCAGCATGCTGTCTCAAGCCGGTATCGCAATCCCGCCAACCATGGTCGCCGAAAGTTTACCCGCCGCGCTGAAGAGCTTTGAAGCCCTTGGAGGCGACGTGGTTTATAAACCAATTTTTGGCGGCATGGGCACGGGTATCATGCGATTGACCGATGGCAGAGCGGCGGAAAGTTTTTTTCAATCGCAAATCGAGCAAGGGCAGATCATCTATTTGCAGAAGTTCATCGATCATGGTGATTGGGACGTTCGCATTTTGGTCGTCGGCGACAAAACGTTTTCGATCAAACGTCAGCGCGAAGGCCATTGGCTGACAAACATTGCTCAGGGCGCCATTGGATCGCCCCACCGTGCCACGGATCAAGAAATCGCATTGGCCAGAAAATCGGCAGAGGTAACCGGCTGCGAGATCGCGGGCGTGGATCTTTTCTACGACCAAACCAGTAATCTGCCAATGGTTTGCGATGTCAATGCGGCGCCCGGATGGAAAGGGACTGCCAGCGTCCTCAACGTAGACATTGCAAAAGCAATGATCGACGTTGTGGCGGGAACCGGCGCAGAGTCAGGCCTCTAGGACACGTTACGTCTTAGTTTTAAGGTAGTGGATGAGGCCACGAATCCTGCGGCTGCATTAAACGATGCACTAAAGGCTGAATCGAAGGGTAAAGGAGGGGCAGGACTCGTTGCCTCATCCACTACCTCGAAACTGCCATTATCCGCGGCAACTCATTCGGTCGTCAG
>CALDEW010000003.1 GCA_937942355.1 uncultured Pirellulaceae bacterium
CAGGATCATCATCTTTGTGAAGGGTTACTTTCGCCATGCTAGGCTCCGGGAATGATTTGCGGAAGTTGACCAATTGTAACATGAAATTGGTTCAACTTTTAAAACCGTGCACCATTTTAAAACCGAACGCAATTTTAAATCCAAACGTCGTTTAAGAGGAAAGTGGCTTTGATGAACGACGTACCTGTCTCGCATACCACCCTCCCACAGATCTACTCAATAACAGACCACCACCCTGAACACCGGCGCATAAAAAAACGGCAGCCATCTAATGCATTCGTGCTTAGATGAGCCGCCGCTGTTATCTGCCGGCAGAGGGTTTGTCAGTTCAAAGTCCTACCATCGACCGCCGTAGGGGCAACTGGGGCCTCGTCCGTAACCGCCTCCGTATCCACGGTTGATCGAATAATCTTGGACTCCAATGACCACGTCGTTGCCTCGACCACCATAATAGGGTTGGGTAGGCTGGTAGTAGCTGGTTGGACGATAGGCTTGGTTTCCGCCATTGTAGTAACCACCGAAAGCTTGAGCGTCCTTGCGTTGGCCGATTGCGCGGCCGGCAGCTCCCCCAACCAATCCGCCGATCACGGCGCCGGTGAAGGCATTGTTTTTCTGATCGCCGATGACGCCTCCGATGATCGCACCTGCGATGGCCCCGCCGCGTGTTCCGCGCTGAGTGAAACTTTGGGCGTCGGCTATGGAAGGGGCCGATATCATAGCGGCCGCAGCAATAATAAATGTGAACTTGATATATGACATGTTGGGTCCTTGTTCTTGAAGACTCGGGGTAGTATTGACTCGACCTAAATCTAAAAGCAAGACCGATGCCAACTGAAGATCCTATCGATTCCCCGTAAAAAACCGACTTTTGAGAGATGTCTGCGTCCCAGATCGTTGTCAGTTTGACCACAGCCTGTCGCCCATTTGACACGCCCTTAAATTTGACACGCCCTTAATCGACGCGGCATTTGTTTCGGTGATTTCCGAGCGGGAAGATTCTCCTGAGCGCCCAAGGAAGTTCCGATCCGGATGGAGATAGTCTCAGCTATCGCTGGTTTCACGACGGTGAACTCACGTTGCACACCTACCGAACAACCTTAAACCCGACTCCCTCGGCTTCATCAAGCTTCAATTTGATAACTTTCCCCCCGTACCCGTCGGCCAAATCGTGGGCACGTACGGTGACAGTTTTGGTACCGGGGGGAATTGGAATGTTCGCCTGTGTGCGAGTGACAGGTTGCTGGTTGACGTGCGGGTGAGCCAAAACGCGTGTAAATTTGTCTTTGGGTGCCAACAAGATCTTTTTGCCATCGGGTAAAACGACATCCCAACCGTCCATAAAGTCACTCCAGCCCACATCAGGGTGATTGGCAGTAACTTCGAACGTCCACTTGTCGTCGCCGGTATGCGTTGCTTTGACAAAGGTCACATCCGCATTGCCCTTGGGGTCACTGGGAGCTAATAAAGCTGCTGCCTTCTGCCGCCTGATATAGTCCATCGCCTTCCGCTCGATGAAAGGAGCTTTCAAACCGATCTTCCTGGCTTCGGTCAACGCCGTAGAAATATCAGCGCCTTGATCTAAAACACGATAGGTCAACCAGACACCTCCCACGCGATTGGCAGATCCACAGTGCAGCAACGTCTTCTGCGAATCGTCGCGCAACAGATCGCGCACTTTGCTGAATACATCGTCGGTTAAAGACGCTTCGGTCGCAAATGGAACTCGGTGAAATTCCAATTTCGCATCTTCAACCACTTTCGGTTCATCAAAATCAACTTCACCAACGTTTCGCAGCGTGATCACGCGCTGAATCCCCAGCAGCTTCATCGATTCGATGTCAGCGGGCGAAAATTGCCCAGAGAAAATCAAATTCCCACTACGATGCACGTTCTTTGTTTCCCCCATTTCCATCTCAAAGACTTCCGGCGGCCGGTTGGGATCAAACTTATCCTGGGCGCTGAGGGGACCTAGCAGTCCAAAAATCAATAGTGCGAAAGTAAACAGGAAACTGAATTGAATTTTGATATTCATTGCAACGCCGCCTTCGTTCAGCTAACACAACGTAAGGTTTTTAGTGAACTCTGATTATACACATCTTACCTCCGAAAATGTTTGCCCTTTGGACTTAAAACTTGCATACAAATCCCCAGTGCACCGTGGTTGTCGGTCATAGTCGTTTGATTTCCCCCAATCGATCAATAACAATACGGCATCAACAATATCGCGGCTGCACTGCGGCAGGAGTCATCATTCATCACATTTTCACACCCTTTCTTCCTCGCACCAAAGCCTGACCTTGAAACGATATCCCAACCGCGGTTCGAAACGCACGCTACGCCAACGACTTCGCCAACGGAATCTGCAACCTGAGCTGATGGATGATCCGGATCTTCCCCAAGACCAGCATGACCATGCGCTGCGGGGATTAACAACGATTCATCGCTTCTCGGGATTGGTGAACCGATTTTGGAAGGCGCTGCTACCGATTCTTGAGAAAACGCGCCAGGCCTCCTCTGCGCGCTTGTCCGTTGCCGACGTGGGCTGTGGAGATGGCTACTTGCTTCGCCAATTGTCAGCAAAGGCGACAGCCGAGGGTTTTGATGTTCAATGGATTGGATACGACTTCAGCGCGACCGCGTGCAAATTAGCCGCGAACAAGGCTGACGCTGCGGGTGCCAACATTCGTTTTCATCAGGTAGACATTTTGGAGGCTGAGCTGCCAGAAGAAGTCGATGTCATATTGAATTCCTTATTCCTTCATCATTTCGAAACAGCCGATGTCGAAACGATATTGAAGCGGTTTCGCGACGCTACGACGCAGGCGTTTATCGTCGAAGACCTCCGCCGGACTGTGTTAGGATATTGCTTGGCATGGTCATGCGGAAGATTGCTTACGCGCAGCCCCATCGTTCACTACGATGGCGTTGTTTCAGTCGAAGGCGCGTTTTCGATTGACGAAATGCAAGAGATTTTGGCTTCTGCCAACATTCACAATACCGACATTTGCAAACGCTGGCCCGAACGGTTCGTGCTGACCTATCGTCATTAGCAACTACACCCAGCCAACAATCTATCATCTCAAATTCGCTTTCCCATCGCGACGTCATCATCATCGGAGCCGGACCTGCCGGATCTTCAGCCGCCATCACATTGGCGAAATCAGGTCTAGACGTTCTGTTAATTGACGCGAAAAAATTCCCTCGTCGAAAAGCTTGCGGCGGCTGCCTCAATGCGGTTTCGGTGAGGTTGATGGAACAGCTGCTCCCAGAATCGGCGATTCATAAACTTTGGAACGATTCGATTCCGCTGAAAAAATTCCATGTCTTCCACAATCAGCGGTCTATTCCGCTAGAGATGAACCAAGGTGGATTCGCGGTTGATCGTAGCCAGATGGATTCCGTCTTGGTCGAACACGCTAAAAGCCTTGGCGCGGAATTCCTGTCACCAGCAATGGCAAAACTGGCGGCGTGCGATTCTCAACTGCGCGCGGTCGAGGTCGTCGCCAATGGTGTTGCCCAAACTCTGCATGCCAAAGTCATCATCATGGCTTGCGGATTAGGCAATCGCGCCGCCGGCCCTTTTGAGCAATTCCAACAAACGCCTGCGCAGAACTCTCGCCTGGGCGTCGAAGCTGTTTTCGATACGTTTCCGACTGAATATCGGTCAGGCGATCTCTCCATGGCAATCGGGAATCGCGGCTATGTCGGCTTGACCCATATCGGAAACGACCGGTTGCACGTTGCCGCGGCACTGGACCGAACTGCGTTGCAGGAAATGGGGCCGCACATAGCCGTCGACAACATAATGCGAAAGGCCGGCGCTCCACGGCTGACGCAGACGGACGTGACCTGGCGAGGTACTCCTCCGCTGACAGCGAGAGCAGCGTCCATTGCAGATGACCGAGTCTTCGTAATTGGTGACGCGGCCAGATACGTCGAACCTTTCACTGGCGAAGGCTTACGATGGGCCTTAGAAAATGGAATCGGCGTGGCACCGTTCGTCATTTCAGCTGCCAACGGTTGGCATTCTCAAATCGCAGACAATTATTGCCGCTGGTATCGGCAGACGATTGCCGCGCGACAGAAACTCTGTCGGCGGTTGTCGCGTGGGCTTAAACGCGCTTCGGTGCGTTGGGTTGCTCATCAAGCGCTGCGATTACACCCCGCGCTGGCAGATTCCATCATCAAGCAACTCAACTCCTAGCCCCACCCCTCAGGTCCATATGAGCAGCAGTATTTTGGCGACGGGCACGGCCGTCCCTCCCCACAAGATGTCTCAATCCGAAGCGCTGGCGATGTTCCAAGATTTTGCTTGCGTCAACGATCGACAACGCCGATTGGCGAAAGTCCTATTCGATCGCGCCCAAGTCGATAACCGGTTTACGTTCGTTCCGCATCAATCGGCTTATCAGTGGTGCCTCGATGAACAAACGCCGCCGCAGAAGATTACAACCGGCGGGAAACTGACGAAGGCCCCAAATTCGATTCCTCAGGTCGTTGCCGGAGCCAGTCGCGGCCTAAGCACCGGTCAGCGGATGCGACTGTACGATTTATATGCCTCGGACCTAGCCATTGCGTCGGCCAAACAAGCCATCGCTAATTCGGATCGTTCAACTGGTGACATCACTCATTTAGTCACCGTATCGTGCACCGGATTCGCATCGCCGGGGGTTGACATAAATTTAATTCAACGCCTATCACTGTCATCGACGGTTCAGCGCGTGAACGTCGGGTTCATGGGGTGTCACGGCGCTGTAAATGGAATTCGCACCGCGATGAACATAGCCAACGCCGATCCGACGGCGGTGGTGTTGGTCTGCTGTGTCGAGCTATGTTCGTTGCATTGCCGGTTTCAATGGGGTCCAGACGATAACGAAAGAATCATCGGCAACGCGCTATTTGGCGATGGTTCAGCCGCGCTTATCATCGCAAACACAAACGGGCTGCAAAACGGTGAAACAAGTGATTGGAACATTATCGATACCGGTTCGGTGTTGATCGACGATTCCCAAGCGTCGCTGCGTTGGGATATTGGGGATCACGGATTCGAGATGATTCTCAGCAGCGATATCGGCGATCGCATTGAATCAGCGCTTTCGAATTGGTTATCCCAATGGTTGCAGCAGCGCGATTTGAGTTTGGCTGAAATTGATTTTTGGGCTGTCCATCCCGGCGGACCCAAGATCATCAGCTCCGTTCAAAGCAGCCTTAACCTGTCCGAGCAACAGTTATCGGTTTCGCTGGACGTGCTAAGGCGTTATGGCAATATGTCGTCGCCTACGGTGTTATTCATCCTGGAGGAGTTCAGGAAGGCAATTTCTAAGTCCACCGCCCGCTCAACGACGGACCCACGTCATGCATTGGTTGTCGCTTTTGGCCCCGGAATGGTTGCGGAAATCGCGCTGTTGAACACCTCAAGCAAACACAACGTGGAGACTTAATTCTGAGGTAGTGGACGGGGTCCGAAAAAAAATATTCCAAAGCGGTATCGTGCTACCGCACTCCAAATAAGTCGCAAAGCGTTTTGGAGTGCGGTACTCCTGTACCGCTTTGGAATATTTTGCCGCCCGCCTGAAAGACTCGGCGCCCCACAACTAATTCTCTTCGCGCTTTAGCTGTTCACGCAAATAAATCGCTCGTTCCACATTACGGCGGTCGGTGTCCATCGACGTGTCGCGGATCTTTTGCAGGTGAGCCGGTTGGGTGCGCAAAAACAGCTGATTGATCGCAGGGATCTCAAGATTGTCAATCAACCCAAGATTCACTCCCATCCGCACACGCGACAGTAGATACATCGTCTCTTCGCTGCTGATTTGCTGCGCTGTTTGCAGCGTGCCGTAAGCGCGGCTGACGCGATCAAAAAGATCGTTCTGTTTCTCATCCAACAAAAACTGCCTTGCTTTACGTTCGTAATCGATCACGAACGGAATCACATCAGACACTTGATCGATGATCGCCGCTTCGTCTTTTCCCAATGTGATTTGGTTGCTGATCTGATAGAAGTCACCCATCGCCTGAGTCCCTTCGCCATAGAGACCACGCACTACCAAATTGAACTTCTGCAAACTGCGAAAAACTTTTTCAATTTGATGCGTGATCACCAGCGCTGGCAAATGTACCAACACACTGACTCGCATTCCTGTTCCAACGTTGGTCGGGCAAGCCGTTAAATAACCCAGCTTTGGTGAATAAGCGTAGGTAAGACTCGACTCAATGTCATCATCGACTTGATTCATCTGCTCCCAACCACCGTCCAGATCTAAACCGGACTTCATCACTTGGATCCGCAGATGATCTTCTTCGTTGACCATCAGGCTGAGCTGTTCCATTGCGTCGATTGCAACGGCGCGTGCGCCTTCGCCGTTAGAAAGCTCACGGCTGATCAGCTGCCGTTCGACCAGCAGTTGTCGATCAAGCGTGTCGAGGTCGGCGACGTTAAAAAAGTTCAGCCCACTCAGGGCCGGCGTACCGGTTAATCTTTCACGCACC
This sequence comes from uncultured Pirellulaceae bacterium, assembly GCA_937942355.1. Classification (GTDB taxonomy): domain Bacteria; phylum Planctomycetota; class Planctomycetia; order Pirellulales; family Pirellulaceae; genus Mariniblastus. The sequence goes on from CALDEW010000003.1 coordinate 6,490, forward strand.
GTTGATTCAATATTGGCCCGATCGATGTCGTTGCAACGGCGCATGAATGGAAAATCGGCCAAATTTCGCGCCAATCGAATCCGGCTGCTCATCACAATGTCCGACTGCGGACCATTGCCCCGCAACCATTCTCCGCAGCGATCGTGCAATTCATCAATGACCATAATGGCGCTGCTCCAATTGACGAATTTGATCGCGATACTTCGTCGCAGACGCGTAGTGCTCCATCTTCACGGCGACTTCTAGTTTGCGTTTTAGCCGCGTCAGTTCAAAACTGGAATGAACCTCAATGGCTTGGTCATCAGAGACCATACCCAACGCGATTCCCAAGCGTACGGTGGAGATCAGCGATAACAGTTCCTCATCCGATCGTTTAACCTGAAGCTTCAATGCGCGGCTCGCGTCTTCGGTTTGAGACTTGATCTCGGCACCGTACTGTTGAAACAGCAATTTTCGAGCCGCCCGTTCATACTGGACCAGTGGCGGCACAACGGCGCTTAAGAGATTGATCAAACTCGATTCTGATTTCCCCAAAGTCACTTGATTACCGATACGGAAAAAGTCGCCCCAAGCCTCTTCACCATAGACGCCTCGCCCGACGATCCCTTCTCGCATCAACGCCATGAACGCTGCGTCCAATCTGCCCAACGTCGCAAGCGCTGGCAAATGCAGTAAAACCGTGACTCTCATCCCCGTGCCAACATTAGCCGGAGAAGCTGACAGGTAACCCCATTTTGGACTGAAAGCGTAGTTCAATGACTGTTCGAACTGATCGTCGATGCTCGAAATCCGTTGCCACATCCAATTTAAAGGATATCCGGCGGCCAGCACTTGAAGCCGAAGGTGGTCCTCGTCGTTAATCGTAACACTGATTTCATGGGACGGCCGATTCACTTCAGCGTCCTCAACCGAGTCATCACCAAAGGATGAAGCATCAAAATCAGCCAGTGATGTCGCATCTTCCAGTTGTTTGAAGAAGGCAGATTCTATTTGGTCCTCTAATTGGATGTGCTTGGCGATGCTTTGGGCAGGTTCTTCCAGCTTTGGAAAATCAATTTCTTCAAACGAAATATCATCAAGTTTTTCATCTTCAATTTTGACGCCGTTCTCAGCTAAATCATCGTCGACAGCAGAAATACGCGCCGGCGAATCGGCGTCGATATTCGGCAACTGCTCAACCAGATGCAACGTCGCCGAAGAAGAGTCGATGACGGACTGAAGTTCCAACAAAAACTGACGCTCAATTTCTCTCAACTGATCGGAATCAACGATCGGCAAATCTTCCAATTCTGGGCAGCGAAAAATGCAGGAAGAGATGCTGTCGTGCACCGTCGTGCGCTGATCGGCGCTGCTCACACCTACGAACGGATGTTCGGCAACGTTTCGAAAAAGTTGAATGCGGCTGGCCACAACGACATCTCCGTTTTCGTCATCGCAGCTCAGCGATTGATGCGAGAACTGACCGAAGAACTCGTCATTGAAAGTAGGATCATCTGAAAATTTATCAGTCACCAGATTGCCCCTCCTGTTCAATTCCCCGGATACGGTCGCGTATCTCCTTTGCCTGTTCGTAGTCCTCTGCCTGAACCGCGTCTTTCATTTCACGACGCAACCGAATTAGCTCCGTCTGCGATTCAGTATCGCACACGCCGCGTTTGGGTTGTTTGCCAACGTGGGCGCTTTCGCCATGGACGTTGATCAGCAAAGGCTCGAGCTCTTCGCCAAAGAAGACATAATCGTGGGGGCAGCCCAAACGACCTGCTTGGCGAAACTCGTAAAATGAAATCCCACAGATCGGACATTCACGGTCATCCAACTCCTTGAGATCGTCGGCCGTCTGTTCC
>CALDEW010000004.1 GCA_937942355.1 uncultured Pirellulaceae bacterium
TGGTACTTCGGTGCGAAACATCCGCACACCGACCTCACCAGCGAAGACTGGCGGCAGCGCGAACGGATGTGGGAACTTACGACGATTGCCAGAACTTTTTTCGAGGACCATCTTCCTTGGTGGCGAATGAAATCAGCGGACCGATTGCTGTCCAATAAAGATGCATACTGTTTGGCCAAAGAGGGAGAGGTCTATGCCGTCTACCTAGCCAACGAAAATCCGACGTCAATCGACATTGGAAAGGAGTCGGGCGATTGGACGATTCACTGGTTCGACCCGACAAAGGGAGGAGAACTGCAGACCGGAAGCCAGAAATCGACCGAAGCATCAGCGCAGTTCTCATTGGGCACGCCACCACAGACGCAACGCCAAAGCACGGATTGGGTCGCGATTGTTCGACCTGCCAAATAAGCGGCGTTGGTAGGTTGGTTTGTTTCAGGGATGCAAACCAAGTTGTCCTGTTACCGCTGACGCAGGTTGTTAAGTCTTACGCAACGCAGTATTGTTGAGCCGATTGACAAATAGAGTATTTGAAAAGAGATTGGATACTTGAATCCTGTGACAGAGACAACTCACCAATTCCTTTCTTAGCCACTTAGTTATAAACGCCCCTTTTTCTTAAACCGTATCGAGCAACCAGAAACTAAACACCTGCCATGATTGAATACGACAACAAAGTCTGGTTTCGTCACATTCTCAATTTTCACAAGACGGACACGTTTCGGATCTTGTTACGGGAGATGCTGATCGTCGCCCTCTTCACCGCGCTGGTGGCGGCGATCGAGATTCACTTTTTGCGAGACCTGCGCATGTCGGGGTCGGGAGACGCGATTGAGAAAGCTCTGAAAAATACGACCATCATGCACTCGATACTGGGATTCGTACTGTCCTTGTTGGTCGTCTTTCGGACAAACACCGCCTATGATCGGTGGTGGGAGGGACGCAAACTGTGGGGAGCACTGGTCAACAACACGCGGAACCTGTCCGTCAAGTTCAACGCATTCCTGCCGGAGAGTTGCCAAGGAGAACGAGAATTCTTCAAAACGATGATCGGCGAGTTCCCGACGGCTTTGAAAGAACATTTGCGGGAAGGCATCAAATTGGATGAGATCGAAGATACAGAAGGTTACAAAGAACGTTTTGCCGACCGCGAACATATCCCCAACCTTATGATTCAGGAAATGTATCGCAAAACCAAATCCCTTCACTCCGCCGGACACCTCAATGGTGATGAATTGATTGTGGTAGACAAAGAACTCAAATCGTTCTTTGACATCATGGGGGCTTGCGAGCGGATTAAGAGCACGCCGATTCCATTCTCTTACAGCATTTTCCTGAAGAAGTTTATCTTCTTTTATATTGTGACACTGCCGATCGGGTTCGTGGCCTATTTTGAATACTGGGCGATACCGATTTCAGTGTTCGTTTTCTACGTGCTGGTGTCGCTGGAAATCATCGCCGAAGAAATCGAAATGCCCTTTGGCAACGATCCCAACGACCTGCCAACCCAAAAGCTGTCCGACATGATCCGCCGTAACGTTCATGAAATTTTTGAAGCGTGAGCCTTCCTTTGAAGGGTTAGTTTCCGTCCTGATCAACAGAGTGAGCACAAGGATACAAAGGCGAAAGCACTTAAATGCTGCTTACCACTTGTTCAAGTTCCGAAACCGTTTGTTAGCTCAAAAGGTTGATGAAGGCAAAGACATCCAGAAAGTTGACGGCTCCATCTTGGTTAGCATCCGCTTCGTATTGCGAACCTCCATTGGTCAGAACCACAATGAAGGGAGCGATGTCCAAGAAGTTCACGTTTCCGTCAAGGTTGACATCACCAAGCATTGACGGAGCAGCCAAATCACCAACGATCGAACTGATATACTCTGAGAAAAATCCTACGTCAGCATACACGCCAGCGTCTTGATCAGCGCACCCAATGCCGAAGCTTGTTATGCCGACAAGCGCTAGGGGGGATTCAGTAAATAGCGGTCCACCGCTATCCCCCTGACAAGTATCCTTTTCGTTGGCAAAGGCTCCAAGGTGCTGAAGCGTAAGACTGTCATCATATTCATTTTGGATGCGGCTCAGGCTAACGGTTCGCAGCTCAACTTGCTGAAGCACATCAGGAAAGAATTCCGTGGATTCGTCATCTGTCGTATCTCCCCAACCAATGGCCTTCACCAATGTTCCGGCAGCTATTGTGGGAGAGGTCGCCACGGGAATGGGACTAATATCGGTAATGGGCGACTCCAGACGTAGGAGCGCAACATCGTAGTAAAGCGTGCCAGAAATGTCTTCGTAGTCAGGATGAATAATAATTTCAGCGACGTTGCGTCGTCTGGCAGTAGTGGGCACGTTACTCAGATCAGTGACACCGACCACAACTTCGAGGAAACTAGCGTTCTCGCCAACTAAACAATGAGCCGCAGTTAGCACATAATCCGGACTCACCAGCATGCCGCCGCAAAATTGATAAGGGAAAATGTCGGTGGCACCATTAGATCTCGAGCCAATGGTCGCCATCCATGGATAAGTTCCCTCTGCGACATCGTTGCCTCCGATGACTCTCGATTGAGCGTGGGAAGTGACACTAAAACACAAGGCCACTAAAAGGCAAGCCGTTATTCTGAACATGATTCGTTTGCGGTGGCTGATGATGGATTGGAAGGCGATTGTTCAATGGCCCGTACTCGACGAAGCAAAAAACACTGGGCGCTGGTTGTGGTCGTTGGATGACGAGAAGGAGAGTTTAGGCTCGAGGCAGATAGAAAGTCAACCGTTTCTTTACTTCGATTATTGCTCCGGGCAACGAACGGGCGACTGAAGTGCTGAGATTGTTATTCTGTGATTGACCGAATATTTTTTAGCGATTCTGGGGAGAGACCTAGAGACGCGGAATAGACATGTCCAGCACAATCAGGAAAACAGTTCTCTTGGGAGCGATATCAAAAGAGAAAACTTGTTGAACTTCGGATACAATTTAGCAAGACTCTTGGCGAAGAATGCAGAGCCAAATTCAATTTTCGAATTCCTAACATACTCAATAGCAGCAACGTGAAACGTACACTCCTCGACGTCGGCCAGTGTGATGCCGATCACTTTCGTATTAGTTCAACGCTTGGCGAACATTTCGACATCGAAATCCAGCGCGCCCATTCACACGATGAAGCGATAAAACTCGCCCTAGAAACGCCTTTTGATCTTGTATTGATCAACCGACTGCTGGACGCTGACGGGTCACCAGCGATGAACGTTTTGAAGTCGCTCAAGGGTTCACCGTCAACCGCGAAGATTCCTGTGATGGTCGTTTCAAACTTCGAAGACGCCCAAACAGCAGCGGTTGAAGCCGGAGCAGTCCAAGGGTTCGGCAAAGCCGCTTTGGATACTGAACAGACCAAAACACTTCTCGCCGAATATCTTCGCTAGTGCTGCGTTACGTCTTAATTTTAGGGTAGTGGATGAGGCCACGAATCCTGCGGCTGCATTAAACGATGCATTAAAGGGTAAATCAAAGGGTAAATCAAAGGGTAAATCAAAGGG
>CALDEW010000005.1 GCA_937942355.1 uncultured Pirellulaceae bacterium
GCAGTCAGATACTTTCCAATTTTGTGTGTGGAATACGTACTGGTTACGGACTTAAACTCGACGACCTCATTCTCCCATCCGGCGATGAGTCCGTCCAAAGTCTGTTTAAGTTCTGCCTGGTTCATTGGTCGTAGTTTTCAGTTTGTCGTTTATCTTTATGACTGCTTGTGCGATCTGCGTGCGGGTCACCGCCACTAAATGGATCTCAACTCTGTCGCTGGAGAAATCATTTTGAAGATCTGCTCAACATTGATCTTCACACTGTCATTACCAAAGCTGGCATCGCGAAAGACAGCCCGGATTGGCTTGCGGGCAGCAAGCTCTTTGACAAAGTCCTCGTCGATATCGGTATCGAAGCAAGCGGCGAGAGCGTTCTGGTCAACGAAGAAGACAGTCTTGTCCTTGATTTTTTCTTCAGCGATGGGGAGCGAGAGATCAACGCCCCAATCAAGCAACACTTGGAACAGCAAGTCGATTGGCTCTCGGTCTTCTTTGATGTTGCTGGCTTGGTCAAAGAGGTCGTCTTGATTGACATTGTCGGGCGAGTAATAGACGTCTTTCATATTGGATGAATCCACTCTCATCGCTCGAAACCCAATATCCAGCTGCGGACAAGTGATGCTTTGGGCTTCTTTGATTTCTCTTCCGACTCGGCGAATTCTCTCTCGAGCAATGTCAGCGATAGTGTTAACGGAGTCCGTCACTTGACCGGGAACGAAGGTTGGTGAAGTGAAAATGAATTCCAGTGATTCGATGGATTGCAACTGTTCTTTTAGTGCTTCATACGCATAGATCGAAAAACAGGAAGTCGCAATTTTCAAACGGCTGGTCTTCGTTAGCTTTGGTTTTAGGTTGTCGCCAAGCAGATGATTGACGTTGTCAATGATTTCCATGCGCAACTCCAAGTGAAAGCTTGTGGGATGTTGTCGTCATGGCTTGAGGGCGATCAAAGCGAGGCAGGAGAGAGCGGGCACGAAGGAAGGGCATGGATTAAGAAAGCTTCCGTTGAGGTTTTATAATCCGTTTGAGGGAGTTGATCCGGATCCTTTTCTCGAAAGTGTCTGTAGTTGTTGATGGAGTGGCGCAGGCAGAACAACTTGCTGGCCTCGTCTCAACTCCGTAATGTGTTCCTAAAATCCAAATTATTCCGCGGCGTCAGCAACTCGCAGTTAGACTTTCGGTTGTTTTGGCATTTGAGACTTTCTACTTTACGACGTTCTTGAATTTCAGGCACACGAGTATACCAAACGTTCTCCTGTAAAAAAGCAGGTCAACGATATGAGATCCGCTTAGATCGCTCTTCATCAGATACGACGTATTCTGCTGCCACTCGGAAACACGAAAGCATGATACCGACGAAAGCATGATACCGCAAAACATATCGACCAAAGTGAGTGTAAAGCATTTGCGCTTAATTTGGTTTAAACCGTTGGTCGAACCCGATGCTGAATATCAGGTTTCCGATGCCGCTCTTGTAAACCTGTCTAAGAAACTTATCGTACCACGACCGTAACAAAAGCTTCACGCCTAATTACGCTCTTCAATCGTCACGTAGACGGTTTTGATGTCGCCGCGGCGGAAGACTTTTACCGGCACTGAGGTGTTGATCTCGGTGAGGCTGACGGTGGTTACCAAATGAGCGTCATCGTTGACGTGGTGATTGTCAAACTCAAGAATTACATCGCCGACCTGTAATTCGCTGCGCGATGCGGGTGAGTTTTCAGAGATCGAAGAAATCTTAGCTCCATGCGTACGTCGCAAACCAATGGCGCGAGCATTGGCGGGACTGAACATCGCATCTAAAGACACACCCAAGAACCCGCGTCGTACATAACCGCGCTCAATCAGATCGTTGGCAATTCGCATCACCATGTTGATTGGAATCGCGAACCCGATCCCGTCGCTGCCACCGCTGTTACTGGCGATCGCGGTATTAAGACCGATAACTTCGCCTCGTAAATTAATCAGCGGACCGCCACTATTGCCTGGATTGATCGCGGCGTCAGTTTGAATGAAGTTCTGATACTTACCGCCTTGTGGTCCCAGCTTCAGATTGTGCCGGCCTAAGGCGCTGATGATGCCGTAGCTGACGGAATGGCTCAATCCAAACGGGCTGCCAACAGCGACCGCGAAATCACCAACTTCGACTTGGCGACTGTCCCCAAGACGAGCCCCCGTCATACCGTATTCATCAATCTCCAGCACCGCGATGTCAGTGTGCCGATCGTGCATCACGTTGATCGGATAGAAAACTTGGCCGTCCGCTTCCAGGCGAATGTCGTTCAGTTTTGACTCTTCGATGACATGATAGTTCGTCAACACGAACATTCGATTATCGCGTTTCACGATTACGCCCGAACCCGCCTCTTCGACGATGACCGGACGCAAGTCTTTCTTGGAATCCTTCGACCGCGACAACGGTGCTGCTTCGCGCTTCTTGGCATCAATGTGGACGACCGTCGGGCGAACAAACTTAGCGATCCGTTTGACTTGACGGTACTGCTTCTCGATGAACGAAGCATGTTTGGTCAATTCGTTAAACTCCAAGTCGCGTTGGGCCGAGGTATGCTGATGCGAACCGAGTGTGGCTTGAGCCTGTAAGACACCAGAGTTTGAAACCGACGTAACCAAAACCGCAGCGATCAAGAGAGCAATTCGATGCATCAAGCAACTGTTGGAGGAGTCTTCGGTAGGTTGTGAGATTAAGGTTCGCATCGTATCGCTGTGGGATTGAGGTGCGTATGGCTTCGATGGTAACGAATTTTCGACTCCATTCATTCTAATTCGTTTCCTCGATAAATGTTTTTATAAAAATCGCCGACGTCTGTAGTAATTACGGAAGATTCACGCCGTAGTCGCCGACGCCGCCATCCATTGTAAGGCTTGGATCATCCAAAATGGTCGACCAATCCGTTATTTCAGCCGGATCAAGGTCAGCATCTTCAGCCGCTCGCTGGCACGCGATACAGTGCTTTGCGTGAGGAATCGCCGCTAACCTCTCGGTATGAATTGACTTTTCACAACCTTCGCATACACCATAGGTGCGTTCCTGAATGCGCTTCATAGCGGATTCAATATTTTTCAGTTCGCGCGTTTCGACTTCCGCTAATTGGGAGCTTATTTCTCCAAATGAGCTTCCGCTGGCAAAATCAACGACGTCGCCGCTTTGGTCCTGGCGTAACTGATTCAACGCACTCGAATCACTTTCAATGGACTCAAGTATTTCATTGCGTCGTTCTACCAACATTTGATAGATCTGTTTGTGATCTTTCTTCATAGTAAATCCTGCGTGGATGTGAACTTTACGTTCGCGAACTGGATATTGTTTTGGATATTGTTTTCTCGGACCGCTGAAACAATGGCCAATCGCCTAAGGTTGGACTGCATCGGTTCCAGAGGACACCTCTATTTCGGAACTATAGATTGCTTTTAACGTCTAATCAGCATTTTCTAATTTTGTGCCTCAGGAAATCTTTGTCGCCGACGCGAGCAGTATTCTTCCTGTTGCAGAGGCGGGTTCCAGTTCTTCCGACAAATACGATTTTTCTTGAATTCACAACGAAGTAATCGAAATCTACGTTCGGCCCATTTTCTGCCGAAGGTAAAGAAAAGGATCAATAGGTTCTGTTAAAAGCAATCGATTGTTTTGTTTCCTGAATTTTGGGTAGCGCGCTTTTGGTTTAAGAGATTCATTTCAGAGGGTTTACGTAACGATTAATCCGGTTGTTCGGAAATTTCGTTGGCTCGATGTCATTCCACGAACGCGGACGCTCAACTTACCGTGGGTAATTTGACGGTCCCTGATTCGGAAGCTAAACCCTATTACGGGAATCCTTTTCCAAACCCATCCAGCTGTTTGATACTCACTCAATAAGATCTCGGTAATGAATAATCCCATAAACACTCCTCAGAGTCCCAATGACTTGGTTCTTCGACTAATTGGGGGCGAACGTGATGGCCAGTTGTTTACGGTCCCCAACGAGAAATGTCTGCTCAGCGACTTATCGCCGGGTATCGAGAACGCAGAGAATTACCGTTGTGTAATTTTCCGAGGTGAAAAAGGTGTAGCATTTCGCAGCTATAGCGATCATGTGCTCTGCAACGGTGCGAAAGTTTCTGTGCAATGGCTGAAAAAGGGCGACCTAATTAAGTTGACCGACAATTTCTCGGTAGAAGTTTACCAATTAGGGGTCTACACGAAAAAAACTGCCGCAACACCTACCGCCTCTCGCCAGCCGGTAAACACAGTCGAATTGCCAGCCAAGGTGAATCCTGCGTCATCTCTTAAAGCCCCGGTCGTCGCCCGCCCCGAAACGACGACGGTCGCCACAAGCTCGCCTGCGCCAGTTGCTCCCCCCGCCGGCAGTCCAGCGGCGGTGCCTCCGCTGAAGGATTACGCTAAGCCATCGGTTCAGTTCCCATCGGTCTCCTCGTCGCCGGCAGGAGAAGCTCCGAAGTTCAAACCGGCGACTGCCAACCTACGCACCCCATCGGTCACTGCACCGCTGCCAACTCACCAGATCCCAACCGAGGCGCCAACACCGGCTCCAGCTCCAGCTCCTTCGGTCTCACGGATGCCAGTGGTCACTCAAGCCCTTGATATTGCAGCTTCAGCCACGGATTCTCTGCCTAAGAATGAAGCCGAAAACCGATCCGTCAACACACAATCATCGCCTGAAGCACCTGCTGTAAATACTTCCGTTGGAATACCTTCAACACCTTCAAACGCAACGATCGACTCCCTTTCTGAGCGCCTTTCGAAGTTGGTCGACAGCGCTGGTGAAACCGGAGAAAGCGAATTCGTAGGTAGCGCACCAACGAACACTCCACTCTCCCCCAGGCCATCGGTCTCGACGATGCCGATCCAGCCAACTGCGATCGAACTCGCCAAAGAGCCCGCAGCAACGTCCGAAGCGCTGGCACACCCATCGCCGGTCGTGGTCCAACCAGACCAACCCTCGGTCTCCACTCCCAGCGCCGGGCGTACCCCGGCACCGACCATTGTAAACTCACCTGCTCCTCCCATGATCGGACGTACGCCAGCTCCGACCATCGTAAATTCACCTGCCGCTCCCACCGCAGAAGTAGCTGATAGCGGCTCACCGACCGCCGCGTCCCCGCAGCCTGAGGCAGCCGATAGTGCCGCCCAACGCCGCGCGGCTTTGGAAAACTACTTTTCCAAAAGCGGCATTTCTCTGTCGGATTCCGCGACGCCCGCTGAAGAAAAGGGCGCGCCGGTGGATCCTGTTTCGCAGCAAACTGTATCTGTCGAACCTGAAGCCCCCACCACTCCCTCCGCGGTTGTTGAACCTCCGGTTGCGCCTGCGGCCCCAGCAAGGGAGATCATGGCTACCGAAGCGATTTCGATTTCGCCCCCAACGGCCCCGTCGAAAGAGCCTGTCGCCAACGAAGCTACCGCTTCATCGCCTGCATTCGATCTCGATTCCGTCTTAGCCAATCTTGAGTCAGGATCAACGACTTCGGCTTCACAATCCCCGTCCGTCGAGCCACCGCAAGTTCAACAGCTTCCGGTAGCTGCAGCTCCAGTAGCTGAAACGCCCGTTGTTCAAACACCCGTTGTTCAAACGCCCGTTGTTGAAAACACCTTCGAGCAACCACCGATCGAAACAGAAGAAAAAGGCGAACCATCTTCCGAAGCGCCCAAGGATGGCCAAGGCAGCCAACTTGAGTCCTTTGCTCTTCTTCAATCGCTTGGTTTGGACACGTCAGGCTTGGGACAGATCAAGAAGGAACTTGCCGAGGCACCTTTGCGGGAAGAGATCGAATCCATCAGTCTCAATACAGAGCAGCAAGCTGAGCCCGAAGCGTCTGAACCCGAAACAGTGGAAAGTGTCGCCGACGTGTTGGCACGTATGCAAAACACTGGATCACTCCAAGACTTCAACGCCGGAGAAGCGGAAGCCGAATCTTCGTCAGCAGATATCGCGCAGCCGGCAGCCCCAACGCCACCGCCAACGTCCTCTCCGGTTCCTCCTACTGAGAGTTCCCCTACTTCTGCCGAACTCGGCAGCGGCGCTGTTGCAGGCAGTGGCGGCGAAGACGATGGCTCCGTTGAAGACTACATGTCTCAATTGCTCAATCGAATGCGCGGCGATGGCGAACCGACCTCAGGAGAAGTCGCCGAACAGAAGCAAGACAAAGCCGTTGAGAAGATCGCTGCCGAGCAACAGTTGCCGGTCTCGGCCGCCGCAGCGGAGTCCGCAAAAGAAAAGAAACTTACGCCAGAAGAATTCGTTCCCAAACAAAAAGCCGTGCGGATGCAGTCGCTCGATTCGCTGCGTGAGATTGCAAACTCAAATGCGCGCGAAGCATTTCGTGACAGCCTTGCACGCGAACGCAAGGTCAGCACGCAAACCAAACTGACGCTGTCGCTGGTCAGCCTGGGGTTCGCCGTCTTGTTCTTCTTCATGTCCTATATGAAGGATCAAGTCAACTTCTGGGGCGTTGTCTTTGGTATTGGCTTCCTCATCATCGGCCTCCTGACCGCGCGAGCTTACCTCAGCGAACGGAAATTGGACGAGTCAATCCTCTCAGACTGATGACAAAGCCAGTCGCCGATACAGATGTCTGGATTGTTGCTGAATTTAGAATCCGCGATCGGCTTGAATATCACTGAAGTCTCTCAGCCGATATTGAATTCCTGATTCATCGCACACACGACAGAATGCGCGAAGCGCCACGCCAAACCCATCTGGGCCACTGAACCCGCCGAACTGCCCACCACCTTTAACGTGCGGTTCCATGTCAGCAAAAACGCCCGGCACGCCGCGTTTGGCCATGCGTTCATGCAGCTCCGGCAGGAACTGGGCGAAATCTTTCATAATCGCTAGGTGACCAGATTGGCCAACGTCCGCGGGCACGAAATGCTTGATCGTTTCTTCGTCCACGTGGGTGACGCGCGCCGAACCGGCGGGGTCCTTGAAGTCCTTAATATGAATCCAACCCAGCCCCGGCTTCATCGCGACATACTGCTGGAAAACTTCTTCTTCTGAGAATCCCTGCATGACCAGATTGCCACCATCGAAAATCGTTACCAGAGCATCCCGCGCGATCTCTTGGTGCATGCGAGCCAACAATTGCCCCGTTTGACCGACAAGATTGGCTTCCACTTCTAAACCGTAGGTCAGTCCGTGCTGATCACAAACGTCCGCGATTTGCCCCACTTGATCGACCGCCTGAGCGAAGTGAGTTTCGAGATCCGATCCTTTGGGATGATAGAACGAGAACCCGCGAATCAGTTTTGTGCCAAAGGTGTTGGCCAACTCACACGCCCGAGCGACTTCATCCTGCAGGTACTCGGCAAACGGCCGGTAAGCCGTCGTTGTGCCATCATCGACGTCGCACAGCTTTGATTTTCCAATCGGCGAACCGATCGACGAAACAGTCAACCCATATTCGGTCAGCTTCTCTTTGACCAACGCGATCTCTGCATCATCCAACGCCATGACGTTCTTAACGCCATTGCCCGCATCGATGAAGCGAATGGAAAAGTATCGCATGCCAAGCGCCGCCAGCGCCGAGAACTGTTGGTCGATCGTTTTTTGATTCGCTGCTTCGTCGGCGAAACCAGAAAGTAAAAGTGGTGTTGTAGAACTCATATTATTGCTCAAGTAATCGGGGAGGATGATACGATTTTCCGTTGGTTAGGGCTCTCGGCCCACCTGAATAAGCACGTGGTGCAAGTGACGATTGGCGAAACGCGCTAAGCGCCCTCTCTTCGGCCGTGTTCAACACGAATGATTGACGAAATCCCGCCGCGCGGTGTGAACTTCGCCGTCAGCAACATCCATTTTGGATCGATCACCGCGACAACATCGTCCAATATCGAATTGGTAACATTTTCGTAAAAAATACCTTCGGTGCGAAAGGACTGCAGATACATCTTTAACGATTTCAATTCCACGCATAGTTTGCCAGGCGTATATTCGAAGGTTAACGTGCCAAAATCGGGTTGTCCCGTTTTGGGGCACATCGAGGTGAATTCAGGGCAGACGATCTCGATCTGGTAGTCCCGGTCAGGAAACTGGTTCTCGAACGATTCAAGCTTATCGCGAAATTTATTACTCATTACGAAATTTGTCACTCATTATTACAATACGTTGGTAGGTTGGGAAACGCTGAGGCGGCTGTGTTCCCCCGCAGCTTCGAATTGGCTTTTGCTACGCCGCTACAGCCCACAAAGATAATCAATCGTTCTTCACTGACCAGCCCGGATGTTCATTTCCGAAATTTATAAATCCAATCAAGGCGAAGGCCAGCTGAGCGGCACTCCTAGCGTTTTCGTACGAACCAGCGGTTGTAATTTGCGATGCGGATTCTGTGACACGCCGTTTGCGTCTTGGCATCCCGAAGGCGAAAAGCTGGAGGTTGCTGAGGTCGTTGACAGAACGTTGCAACACGCCGACGGCAGTCAACACGTCGTGCTCACCGGCGGCGAACCGATGCTGCCGAACGATATCGAGCCTCTGTGCGCGGGTCTGCACGCGGCTGATTTTCATATCACGATCGAAACCGCTGGGACAATTTATCGCAACCTAATTTGTGACCTCATGTCCATTAGCCCAAAATTGTCTAATTCTACGCCGGACCTCAGCAGAGCAGGGCAGTGGCGGGAGAAGCATGAAAACCAGCGACACCGGCCCGAGATCGTTAATCGACTGGTTGCCGAATTTAATTTCCAATTGAAGTTTGTCGTCGCCCAGCCCGATGACCTCGAAGAGATTAACGCGTATCTCGATCAGATCAACAACGTCGATCGCGCGCGTGTGCTGCTGATGCCAGAGGGAATTGACACGTCGACACTCAACAGCCGAACACGATGGATGCAGGAAGTTTGCCAGCGCGAGGGTTTCACCTTTTGCCAACGAGAGCATATTTTCTGGTATGGAAACAAACGTGGGACTTAAGTTCTTGGAACAAGATCATCAATGAGCGAAAATCTGCAACCCTTCAGTGATGTTTTCGAGCTCCACTACATCGTGGCAGAGTCCGACATCGATGCCATGAACCACGTGAACAACTTGGAATACATTCGTTGGACGCTGCGCGCTGCTCACGCGCACAGCAAATCAATCGGATGGTCATCCGATCGTTTTCGCAAGTACGGAGCCGGCTTCATTGTCCGGTCTCACAACATTAAATATCGCCTGCCGGCATTGTTGGGAGATCATGTGACGATCAAAACCTGGGTCCACGAGTTGAATAGGGTCTCGTCAATTCGCAAGTACCATATCATTCGATCCTCCGATGGGCGGCGTCTAGCGGACGCGGAAACAAATTGGGTTTTCGTCGACTTCCAAACGACAGGGCTCAGACAGATCCCGGCGGAGATCCGAACCGCATTCGCCAAACCAGCGTAGCCTTTCGCTCCGCGAAAGAGCACTCGCGCGCCACCGCACTGGGTTTTGCTAGTCGTGGTGCCAAGTTCAAAACCTATTTCGGCTTCAGATGAAGCGTGCGTCATTACGGCACGTCTTTTCATGCCGGTGGGAAGCGTGCTGTGTAAATTTTTGACCGTTCGGTGTAGACTCAAGTCTCTACCAATCCAACTGTCGACGAAAGAAACTCATGCGGAACCTAACCTTTCTGGTCTTTGTGATCATGACCTTTATTTGCTGGGGCTTGTATGGTCCGGTGTTGCACGTGGGGCAGGAAACCATGGGCGGGGGCGGCGGCCAAAAAAGCCTGCTACGTCCATTTATTTGTGTAGGGTTCGCTTACTTCTTGATCGCGGTCGTGTTTCCCATGATCGTGCTGATGACCAAAGGCGAAAAGGGGTTTTGGTCGGCCAGTGGTTTCTTCTGGTCTTTCTTCGCCGGAGCCGTCGGTGCGATCGGCGCGTTGGGAATCATTTTGGCTTTTAAGTTTCAGGGAAAGCCGTTCTACGTGATGCCGCTTGTCTTTGGATTGGCTCCGATTGTCAACACGCTGGTCACGATGGCGATGGCAAAAACTTTCAAACAGGCTTCGGTACCGTTTTATATCGCGATCCTGATCGTCGCCATTGGTGCCGCCGGTGTGCTGATCAACAAACCCAGCACCAAAAAGGCACACAAACCTGTCGAGGTTGCCAGTCTGGATGACACCGCTACCGCCGATTCAGTGGAACCGATGCTTGATAGTGACGGAGAAGTCGCCGCGCCGGAAAAGAAAACACTACCCGCTTGGCCGCTGGCTATTGGCATCAGCATCGCCATGACGGCGCTGTGCTGGGGTGCCTACGGACCTGTGCTGCACAAAGGGCAAGCCAAGATGGGCGGCAGTCGTCTGCGT
Organism: uncultured Pirellulaceae bacterium; assembly: GCA_937942355.1. Lineage (GTDB taxonomy): Bacteria > Planctomycetota > Planctomycetia > Pirellulales > Pirellulaceae > Mariniblastus. The sequence continues at coordinate 10,294 of CALDEW010000005.1, forward strand.
CCGTTTTTATGTGTTGGATTGGCCTATTTTGCGATCGCAGTGGTCGTTCCGTTTCTACTTTTAGGTTCCATTGACGACCCGGGCAGTTTCTCGGACGTCAAAGGAATTCTGTGGTCACTGGGGGCCGGAGCAACCGGCGCGATCGGAGCGCTGGGGATCATCTACGCATTTAACTTCGGTGGCAAACCTCTCTTTGTGATGCCGCTGGTTTTCGGATTCGCACCAGTGGTGAACACGTTTTATGAAATCACCACCAAAAATCTCTTTGGTCAGGTTTCGATTTACTTCTTCATTTCTCTGGCGATGGTGATCTTCGGCGCGGTGTTGGTCCTGATATTGGCCCCGCGTCGCAAACCTGTCCCCGCGCCCGCAAGTACTTAGTCCCGCAACTGCCGAAACAATGACTCCTCAGGAACCCGATCTTTCAGATACGGTCGCCCGGCTCGACCTTTTATTGTCACATGTATGGATGGTCCGCGCGTTCATCAAACATAGCGAAGAGGCCGAAGAAGACGATGAACTCAACGATGTGCAGCGCTCGTTGTACGATTACATGTTGGCCTTAGGTCCACCTTTGCGGTCAGGCGACCATGCGAAATACATTAAACAGGCAAAGAAGAAGCTGAAAAAACTGATCGCCGCAACGGAGTTGTTTGTTGAGATCCAACCAGAGATTTCATCGCACACCAATTTCCAGATGGCGGCCATGTCGTTAAAAGAGTCGGTGCGCCAAGTCGAAGCGATTATCAAGGAGCTTGGCTAAGCCGTTGTTCGATGTTTCTGAGGATCTGCTGCTCCAGCGAAACATCCCGTCCCATCGCGATCCAGCCTTGGTTATTGGTCGTTGCCCAGTCCTCTGGCAGGTCGGTATCTAATGCGTTATCGGTGCGAAGCATTTTTCCAGAGACCGGCGAATTAATTGGCCTCGGGTTATCTTCCAATTCTTTGAACACTTGAACGTCAATCGTATAGCTGTTGTTGGTGGGGATGACACGCACTTTGGCATAGCGTCTAACGGTTTGTAGCGAAGCATGAATCTTCTCATAGCCGCGAGTGGAATCATGATGCCACGGCTCGAGCACGGTGCTGCCGATGCGCGGATGAGTCTCAATCCAGCCCTCAGTCATCACGCCATCGACGCTGCGAATTCTTTCTTCGCGGAAGATGCGAAAATAGTCGTCGATCTCATCGCTGATTTCGTCCATCAGAAACCAACGGTCCACCATCGGCACAATCAATGGATTGGCCACCGGTTCAAAGCAAGTTTGATTTTTTGTCGCTTCTAAATTTTGAATCGTTCGACAGCCAATCCCACATATCATTAGCGCTACGATCACAAAGACCTTCGTCGCGCAGATGGGGCAGGAAAACGGTTTAGGCATTGAGACAGAACTTTGGGAGTCTAAAGAAATCAGAATGTGGCTTCCGCCGCGTGAGTCTGAAGAGATTCCCAAACCGGGGCAAGTCCACCTCTGCTAGCGTGGATCTCAACGAGCAAATTCATTACCACAATCCAACCTGGTTAAGCCGCTTTGTTGCGACCGCTAATTAACTCCCGCGCCAGTTCGGTAACTTCTGGCTGCGATTTGGGGATGTGGCTGAGAAAACGGTCGGCGGTAGCGCCGGCGTAGCTTCCGATCAAAACAGAGGCCACAAACGTTCCAAAGCCGTAGGCTTGGTAGAAACCGCCGGTCGCGTTGACCACGGCCGCCGGCATCCGCCACAACGAATCGTGGTGCTCGGCCATGATTTGAGCCGGGGCAATGAAGCCTGTGCCGGTCCATTGACTGACAAAATTAGCCATCGTCGCGCAAAAGATGATAGCCGCCCCCGCGAAGCACCAGCCGCCAATACGCATGTGAAACCATTTTCGCCGCCGAGAGATCGTGATGATCGCGACGGCGAGGGTCAGCGGATAGGTGTGCAACGTGACGGCGAACATCGTCTTCAACTGGCCAAAGAAAGAAAGTTGACCTTCCGTTTGCCAAAACATGCACAGCGCAGGCACGATCCCCGACACCAGCATGGTTACCAAAATCGCGGTTCTTAATCCGGACTTACGCGCGGCCCGCAGATCCGCGGTCAACGAACCTTTGACAGGTTTTTTCTTCTTCGAGAATATTCCAAACATCTGTCGCCAACTTCCTTGTTGAAACCCAGTTGCCGGTAGATTAGCCGGTCCGCCAGAACAAAGTCAATGGAGTTTTGCGTCGGCGATTATTCAATCTCCCGTCGCAACTGGCTTAGATATTGCTGCATAAACTCGGTTCGGCGTTCAGCTTCCTGCCGCCCAGCCTCCGTTTGCATCGTGCCGGCCAAGGCCAGAAGTTTCGTATAAAAGTGATCAATGGTGCTCACCCCGTCATCGGCAACACGATCGTCGGCGAACGGATCAGCCAGGTCATATAAGGCACTCCCCATGGCAGTACCAGTTTGCAAGCATCGCGCGATACCGATTGCCCCCAGTGCGTCCAACCGATCGGCGTCTTGAACAATTTTGGCCTCGAGCGTCTCGGGATGGATTCCGGCGGAGAAACTGTGGGCTTCAATCGCGTGCCCAATCGCCTCCAGCCATTGATTGGGATAGCCTGACTGCTCAAGAAATTCTCTGGCTTCTTCGGCCGCAAACGCTGATGCTTGTGATCTTAATTCGGAATCTTTGGCAACGCTGACACAGTCATGCAACCAAGCCGCCGGAAGAACGACATTGAGTTCAGCCTCCGAAGCCGCTGCCAAACGTTTCGCATTAGCGACAACACGTTTGACGTGATCCAGCCCATGAGCCGCGTCGCCGGCGTCCTTTGTTTGGAGCCAAGCCTCAAATTGGCGCTCCCAATCGCTAAGTTTCAATGTCGAATTCATGTTATTGTTTTTCGGTCGGAAGCGGAGCGCAAATATTCCAAAGCGGTACTGAGGGACCGCACTCCAAATACTGAAATTTGGAGTGCGGTGGCATGACACCGCTTTAAGATATTTAAAATTTGAACGGCGACTGGTTGGCAGCTAATCCACCATCACTGTCCAACCCACTTCAAACCCTGAAATGCTACGAATTCAATACTTAGCTCTTTGAAGATTTGGGGTTGGTTTAATGGGCAGAAAAACTGGAGGGCTCACGCCCTTCCTCTACCGACACGCGCTGTCGGACTCATAGCTATACCAACGCAAGCCGTCTGGTTCGTTCCACTTCGGTTCCAATTTGCCGATCGAAAAACTCTCTAAACCTTCACGATCGAAGGATCGTAGTCCTCTGGCGGTTGATACCCTAAGCATGCGATCGACGTTGCCGCGAGACTGCTGATGCCGAGCCCTTGTTCGCCGCTTAGTTTAAGATCCGATTTACCGCTGCAATCATAGATGTAGCAGGGAACCGGGTTGAGCGTGTGGCTGGTTTTTGCTTCCGGGTTCCCATCTGCGTCGAGCTTAGGTTTTCCGTCTTTACCCAACGCGTACATTTCGTCCGCGTTGCCGTGATCGGCTGTTACGATCAAAATCCCGCCTGCCGGTTTGAGCAATTTCAAAATCCGCGCCAAACACAAGTCAACCGTTTCCACGGAAATTTGGACCGCCAGCAGATTTCCCGTATGCCCCACCATATCGCCATGGGGGTAGTTTACGCGAATGAAGTCGTGCTTCTTATTTTCGATCGAATCAAGAATCACATCGGTGATCTCGCCACCTTTCATCCAAGGCCGCTGCTCAAACGGTAGAAGGTCTGACGTGATCTCGACATAGTCTTCTTTAGCTTCGTCAAACTTTCCGCTGCGGTTGCCGTTGAAGAAGTAGGTGACGTGACCATATTTTTGCGTTTCACTGATCGCTAATTGACGCACTCCGGCGTTGGCGAGATATTCCCCCATCACGTCGTCAATTTCTGGAGGTGATACCAAATACTGTTTAGGGATCTGCAATTCGGCATCGTATTGCATGATGCCAGCGAACTGAACGTTAGGCACCTCTCCCCGATCGAACTCCGTCAAATTCTCTTCATCGAACGCGCGTGAAATTTCGATCGCGCGATCGCCTCGGAAGTTAAACAGCACAACACTGTCACCATCGACGATCGGGCCGACCGGTTTTCCGTCGCGCGTGATCACAAATTCTTTGAGATCTTGATCAATGACGCCTGGCGTTTCGTCGCGCAATGTTTCAATCGCGGCTTTGGCGGTCTCGAATTGGCGTCCTTCGCCTCGCACATGGGTTTTCCAACCGCGCTCCACCATCGGCCAATCAGCGTTGTATCGGTCCATCGTGATGTACAAACGCCCGCCTCCGGATGCGATCAAATAGTCAAAATCCCCTGACTGGTTGATGGCGGCTAAATGCTCTTCTAGGGTGGCAACATACTCCAGCGCCGAAGTCGGCGGTACGTCGCGACCGTCTAACAAAGTGTGAACACGAACTTTTTTGATCCCCTGAGACTGAGCCTGAGACAGCATGCTCAGCAGAACGTCGATATGCGAGTGAACGTTTCCGTCAGACAACAGGCCGATGAAATGCAGGGTATTGTCGGCCCCAATCGCACCTGTCATCTTCTGCCAAACGTCGCCTTTGTAAATGTCTCCCGATGCCACGGCGCGTTTGACCAACAAAGCACCTTGATCAAAGACACGTCCTGAACCGATCGCGTTATGGCCGACTTCGCTGTTGCCCATGTCATCATCGGACGGCATCCCGACAGCGGTGCCATGCGCTTTGAGCGTCGTATAGAGCGCGTTCTCTTTCAACCAGTCCAACGTCGGCGTGGCGGCTTTGGTGACCATATCACCGTCGTCGCCCCGGCCAATGCCGACGCCATCCATAATGACCAAAACGACGGGACCGTCGGGCGTGTTGTAGTTCTCAAGTTTCTTCAAAGGGTTCATAGATTTTGTTTAGGATAGAAAAAAAATAGTTTTTGAAATTCGGACAGTTGTCGTTTGTTGTTTGCTAATTTGCTGACTCAGCTAAATCCACCGCGACGATCTCTTTGTCATTTCGAGCAAACAACGTTTTTTCTGCATAGGCAGGATGGCTCCAGACAACGTCGCGTCCGAAAGCCTCGCCGGTCGGTTCGAGCACGTGGAAACGTCCGAGCGACTCAAACTTCTCACGTGTCATTTTCGCCATCACCAAGTCCCCCACCTCGTTCATGATGAAGTAGCGGTCGGTGTCACCGATGCGCGTCACAAACCCTGTGCCGTGGCTGATTTTGCGAGTTTCTTCGGGCCGCGTCGCTTCGAAAGTTTGCCACAGGCGCTGCCCCGTTTTTGCATCGACGGCGAACAAACACCCGATCCGACAGTCCGAACCATAAAGCACACCGTCCACAAATAACGGCGTCGCATTGGCGCTGAAAACAGAGTTTTTCGGATTGCCTCGCCAAAGTTCTTTCGCTCCGGGTTTTTGTGTATCCAATTCCATCATCAAAGAAGCGCTCTTAATGCCGCTGGCGTACATCAAATTCCCATCAATCATCGGCCGCGCGATCGACATTTGATACAGCGGTTCGATCGGCAGCTCCCAGTACTTCTCTCCATTGACAGGATTGAGACTGGCGACGCCGGTGGGATGGAACGCAATCAGTTGACGCACGCCGCCGACCTCCACGATCGAGGGCGGGCAATAACCGGCTTCTGTATCTAAAGCCTTCCACACGACTGCGCCCGTCATTTTATTGAACGCGACAATGCCTTGGCCTTTGCCACCGACCATCGTGTACAGCAGATCGCCATCGACCAACGGATGCGACGATTGCCCCCAAATGAGAATCTCCGCCTCGAATTTTTCTTTCATGCTGATTTGCCAGAGGATTTCTCCGTCGGCCATGGATCGGCAATGCAAATCACCTTCAGCCCCCAGTGTATAGACTCGATCGCCATCAACCGTGGGCGTGCAGCGTGGGCCGGCAGGATACGAAATGCTGTAAGGGCACTGATAGGACTTTTGCCACACAACATTCCCCGTCGAAGCGTCCAATACGGTGACTCTTTCTGCGCCCTGACGTTGGACGCGCCTGCCTGGATCGTTGACAATTTCACCTTCGGATTTGACGAAATCAAACACGACGACTTTGCCATTGGCAACCGCCGGCCCCGCGTAGCCTTCACCAATTCGCTGCCGCCATTTGACTTTCAAACCTGATTCGGGAATTGATTTTACGATTCCTGATTCTCGATAAACGCCATCGCGATCGGCGCCCATCCAAGCCGGCCAGTCCTCGGCCAACGCGGTGCCAAGCAACAGTGGTGCGATCAAGCATACGGCAAACACGGCAGCAATATTTTTTGTTTTAGCAAGTCGTAATTTTTGATTTCTCATGTCAACGCATTCTCAACAAAACTGATTCTTCAACGAGATAGTTTTATCATATCCTCGACATTTTTTCGACCGACAGGCGACGAGGCTGATCGTCGAATATTGGCAAAATGGGATCCCCACCTACTAGAACGCGATCCTCGATTTAGTGACAATTACCGCTGTTGAATGAACTTCGACGAACTCGAAAATTTGAACTCACAGATTTTTAGAAACTCGGTTTTCTAAATCGCGGGTCCCGCGATGCCTATGCCAAGAATCCAGCCCATTACTTTTGAGCCCGCCAACGCATTTGTGGCTCCGCATGGAATCACCCCAGCGCAATTCGAGGGTCTCGGTGACCAACTCAATGCGTGTCGCCACGAGATGCTCAACGAAGACCTGACACTGTGGGCCAGCGGCAAGAACATCCCTGCGGCGAAGCAACCGCTGGACGCGGGCTTTCACGAGTTGCCCGAGCGCACACTCGATGACTATCAATCCGATCGTGACAATAGTGAACTTCGCCGAATTTTGAAGTCTGCAAAACGGCTGGGAGAGCTGGTCGATAAAGTCGTCGTGCTGGGTGACGGCGGATCTTACTTGGGTGCTCGGGTGCTAATGGAAGCCTGCTGCCATCCCTACCATAACGAAATGACGCGCGGCCAACGTGGTGGGAAACCTCGAATGTACTTCGAAGGCAATAACCTAGACAACGATTGGACGCAGGCGTTGCTCCAATTCTTGGAGACCGACTCTCGGGGAGACGGCCCGGAGGGGAATTGGGGGATCATCGTGATCTCCAATAGCGCAGAGACTTTGGAAACTGCCGCAGCGTTTCGAATTTTCTTGGATGCGTTAAAAACAAAAGTCGGCGACGACCGACTATCCCAGTTTGTCCTCCCGGTGACCGGCAAAACTGGAACACTGGCTGACCTTGCGACGGAGATTGACTGCGAAGAGCGTTTTAGCATCCCTGAAGGCGTCGGCGGCAGGTTCAGTGTTTTCACAGCGGTGGGATTGCTGCCCGCAGCGGTGCTGGGGATCGACATTGTGAAGATGTTAGAGGCGGCTTCAGCAATGAACGCCCATTTCCAAACCGCTAAGCTGGGCGAAAACGCCGTGATGGACTACGTGGCGGTGAACCACTTATTGGAAACCCAAGGCGTCGACGTCCGCATACTTTCGGTATGGAGCAAATCGCTACAATCAGTAGGCCTTTGGTACGATCGACTGTTGGCCGAGAGCCTCGGCAAGCAGGACAAAGGTGGTTTGCCGCGGAACTGTTTCAACGCGCGGGATCTGTGCGTAGGGGTTCGGCAACATCAATCAGGCAAAAGCAATCAAGTGACGCACAACGTTATCGTTAATTCTTGGCGGCAAGAACCGTTGCCGATGGGGAAAAGCCCGTGGAATCAGGACCCGTTGAATGAACTGGCTGATAAAACTTTGCCGCAGATCGTGAACGCCACCATCAAGGCCGCTCATTTAGCGTATAAAGGAGGTGGCCGCCCGACGGCCGATATCAATCTTCCCGCCGCCGATGAAGCGGGACTGGGGCAGCTATTTCAAATGCTGATGTTGGCGACCGTTTTAGAAGGAAGGTTGTTAGGAATAAATCCTTACGGTCAAACTGGCATAGAAAAAGACAAACAGGTCATGAACCAGCTGTTGCGTGAAAGCGTAACGACATAACGACGCAATCTTTTATTGAAACTTCTTTTATTGGGTCTCTTTTCTCTTCAATTTCGATGAACTCTCATCTCTACTGATCTTTTAATTTCCGAGGCAACATGTTTGTTAATACAAAACCTTATCCAACCTTTCGCGCACGCCGGTCCCTCATCCCTAGCATGGTGATTTTGACAATGCTGCTGGTTACGCTAATGGGAAACGGATTGTTTGCTCAAGACGCGAATGATCAATTACGTTGGCGTTTCGAACCTGGCGAACGCTTCAACGTTGCGCTGATCAAGACGGGAAACGTGGAAACGCAGGTGGACACGCGCACCCGCAAAGTTGAAATCGAATCTCAATTGGAATTCGAATGGAATGTCGTCAAGGTTGAGAATCGCAAAACCACGATCGAACAAAAGCTGACCAGAGTTGTCTTAGAATCCGGAGCGCCCGGCGACGTCTCCGCCCAGCGACTATCGTATGACTCGTCGAATGTGGTTTATAAAAAGGGCATTTCCAACACCGTTGCCAATCAGTTGAAACCCTTGATCGGGCTGACGTATCAGTTTGTCATTTCCGATCGCGGCGAAGTCCAATCGGTGATGATCGCAGAAGATCAACAAAGTATCGTCGAAGCAATCCCTGCTTCTTTGCCCATCAAAGACTTGCTGACCTCGAAGGGACAGCAAGCAAATTTAGGTTCTGCGACTTGGGTTTGTCCTGAGTCGATGCCTGATGATCGCACATGGCAAACGAAGCAGTTATTGGATTCGGAATTGGGGACTTATGATCGAATCAGCCGCTTCACAGCCGGCCAACCGGAAGACGAAGTTGTCCAAATTGATTTCGTGACCGACGTGAAACACGATCCCAAAATGGCGTTGAAGATGTTTGAGGGAAAAGGTCGAATCGAATTTGACACCGCACAAGGCTACGTCCGCAGCAGCGAGTCATCGACCCGGATGACCACCGAATCGCCCTATCGTGATCTGGTTGTCAAAACGACTATCGAAATGGCGTCCGAATTGAAAATGGAAAAGCTAAATTGAGCGCAGATTTTACGACGGTGGCCAAAGTTGGCGACATCGAAGAAGGCACTGGCAAATCCTTCGAGGTTGGCGATCGAATCATTGCGATCTTCAACGACGGCGGGACTTATCGCGCGATAGATGACATGTGTCCCCACATGGGTGCTTCGTTGGCCACAGGTTTCCTGAGCGAATCGGAAGTTTCCTGCCCGTGGCACGGCTGGCGTTTCGATATCCGTGATGGAACGTGGTGCGACAATCGAAGCTTAAAAACGGATGTATTTGAGGTGCGTGTTGTCGGCGAAGAGATCCAAGTGACCGCGACGCCCGTGATCGACGCCAAAGATCAATTGGACGCCAACCGTGAAAGCGAAAATCGTCCTGAGTAAAACTCACGTAGTGGACGAGGCAACGAGTCCGGCCGATGATTAGAACATTGCCCTCGCCCCGCTAGGACTCCTTGCATCATCCACTACCGAACTTTGTAAAAAACAGATGAACAATTCTGACTCCAGCGACGTATCGATAAAGCAGTTTCAGGACCTTATCCGGAAGATGTATTTCGAGAAGGACCAGGCGCGCGGAATTCCCGCAACGTTTATGTGGCTGGCTGAAGAGATCGGCGAACTTTCATCAGCATTGCGTGAGACGGAGCATCTGGCTGAGCAGCTGAAACAGTCTTCCAATGCTGATCTACAAACCAAACACGACGCGGTTAAAAGAAACTTAGAAGATGAGTTTGCCGATGTGTTTGCTTGGCTGGCAACGATCGCCAATGTTGCCGAGGTTGATTTGTCAGCCGTTTTGTTCCGCAAGTATGGGGCGGGTTGTCCGGGCTGCGGTAATTTCATTTGCGATTGCCCAGATGAGGAAAAGCCTTAGACGCCTTTGTTTTGGGTGGATCACTAATGGCCGATCGGTCACTTTTTGATTAAGCTCTTACCTTTTCCCGAACGCTGTTTCCCAAGCTGAACGAAGCAAATCGTAGTTATTGCGATCGAAAGAATTTTCACATTGGCCACCTCTTTAAAACCCGGCAAAGCCCCTTCGTGGTACACGGCTTGCCTGGCCGTGCTGTTTCTGAGCTCCATCGCGGTGCAAGTTGCTGCCGACGTTGATGACGCTAACTTCGGGTTTGCAGGGAATGTAAAA
>CALDEW010000006.1 GCA_937942355.1 uncultured Pirellulaceae bacterium
ACATTGGATTTATCTTCTTTGTCGGTTTTAAGTTGCAATGCTTCAGGATCTTCATCCTCTTCTTCATCCTCTTCTTTATCCGGTGCACCTTGGGTTTGTTCTTCGTCAGATGACTTTTTCCCTCGGCCATCTTCTTTCGCCTCCGTCGGTTCATCTTCCTCCGGTGGCTCAATGACTTCGAAGATCTTGAGCATGCCAGAATCTTTGCCCGTTTCGACACCTAAGGTTCGCGCCTTGGCTTGAGATCCATCGTTGAAAGTAATCAACGCCACCTTAAGCGGACGCTCGATCACGTGAGCGGCTGTTAGAATGATTCCGTCGCTGGAAACCAGCACGCCGGTGCCCTGCCCTACCCCAAGGTTAATGTTGACGGTGGCTTCCTTGACGCGCTCTGAAACCTCTCGAACGTGGTCCTGCATGGCGCGTAGCTGAGCCACGCTTTTGGGATTCTTGCCCTCGTTGAGAAACGCTAAGCTCACCGGTTCGGTAGCGCCGTCGGCTTCCTCGCTGACAACTTCGGCCACCCTATCACCGGCTTGATCTGCCTTGGTGCTGGCATTGGTAGTCTGAGCCACCAGCAAACTGCCGCTGCAAAATAACCATCCGACGGCAATAGCAATAACAATACGGCACGGCATTGACGGCTTGTTGTCGGTATAAATGCGGACTGGATATCCGTTGTCTTTCATGAAGTCTTTCTAAGCTGTTGGCTGGCCACGTTTGCCTAAACAAAGCGCGGGAGTTATCCTAAACTCAGCATTGGATCGTTGGCAGACCGCTTCTTACCCAATGCGGACATCTTTATTATACCACCCACTTTAGAACCGTGTGGCCTCTCAATCATACTGGGAAAATATGACGCTCAGACTGATTTTTAGGCGTTTTTTTGCCATACCAAGCTTCGCTATTTTTCGTCCCTCAAACGGACACTTCGTTAGAACAGATAAACTCGAATCTCTTAAGATTACCGGAGACCATCTTGAATCGTCTTATCGTTGGTTGTGGATTTCTTGGCTGGCCGCTGGCGTTAAAGTGGGTCGAGCAAGCTCGAGGCTCAGATGACTCAGCCGCAGCCGCTACCGTTTATGCAACGACGCGTTCGCAATCCCGCGCCGATGAATTCTCCACGGCAGGCTTGAGCGCCATTGTCGCCGACATCACTAAGGCCAACGACCTGAAGCGCGCCCTAGCGGATCTACCCTCGATGGACACGATCGTATTTGCTGTGGGCATGGACCGTAGCCGGTACAGCGATATCTATGATGTTTACGTCGAAGGACTGCGGAGGTTCATTGATTCCTATCCGCACGCGATCAAACATTTAATCTACGTCAGCTCGACTGGCGTCTATGGCGACTTTGCTGGAGATTGGGTCGACGAGGATTCGCCAACACAACCGGCGCGTGAAGGCGGGAAGGCCTGCTTGAAAGCGGAGGCGTTGTTGGCGGAGTCGACCCAGAATTGGACGGTGCTGCGGATGGCAGGGCTTTACGGCGGCTCGCGCGTGCCCACAAAGACACTGATCGAAAACCGAGATTGGGCGAAGCTTTCGCCGCACGGATACTTGAATCTGATCCACCAAAGCGATGCCGTCGCAGCGATCGCCAAAACCGCCGATATAAAACCGATGCAAGAAATTATTCTCTGCAGCGACGGCAACCCACCGGTCCGAAAAGAGTATTACCAGCACATTGCCGACCAATTTAAGACCGGCCCCATTCCATGGCCCGAACAAACCGAAGTCGATCCTAAGTCGCGTTCGGCAAATTCAAAGCGCATCAGCAATGAAAAAATGCTCAAGCTGCTGGACCTCAAGCTTGAGCATCCCGACTACCAATCAGGTTTAGCCGAACTGTTTTGATGTAGGCCGGACCGAGCCGACCGATTCGCCACAAACGTGGCCGAATCAAACACCGTTGAATCACGTTTGATCATTTCGACTCCTAATAGTAGGTCGGCGCTGTTCCGGCGGTCGCACTGGGATGTCTCTTGGAGACTGAAGCTTTTGTTCAATGGCCGAGCCGTAACTGCGCCTTCGGCTTGGTACGGCCTACTTTGCCAAGCGGCCGGCTCGCGCCCTACCGCTCGTGTCTCCTGGTGGGCATAGCCCCGAATGCGCTGTTGATGCGTGCGACCCTACCGTTGAATCACAGGTCAAGTTCTGCAAAGACTTCGTCAAGCGAAGCGGACGAGTCGCGTGGGTCGATCGTGATCGGCGCGTCTAGCGTGTCGTAGACACCATCAACGGTTCGCTCAACAGTCACATCGCCCGCGAGAGCAAGATTGAATTCGTCGGTTTCATTTGGAAGAAGGGTTTCATCGTTGTTATTGTTGGTGACGCGACTGACTGAAAGTGGCAACGTTGGTGCTGACAGATCCGGCGTCCCTAGAGAAGAAATAGATTGAGAAGGCACGGAGAAGAGATTGCTGTTACTGACAGGAATTTCATTTCGGAAAATGAGTGAATTGCTGCCATCCAGCGGTTGGCTGCCACTGGTGTACGGCTGCAGTGAGGCTTTCGATGCACTATCGCTCAGTTGAGCATCAGCCACGTCTTTTCCCGGAAGTGTCGCCCCCGTGGAAGTGGCGTCCAATTCAACATTGATCTCGTCGTTTTTCTGGTCCGACACACCCGAAGACACCTTCATCAAATCGGCAAAGCTCAACTGAACGCTACGTTGGGAGCTCAACACCCCAATAAACGGCGTGATATCCAAGAAGCTGACCACTCCATCCTGATTAACATCCGCTTCGGCTTGAAACATGTTGGAGGACAGAACCGAAATGAATGGCGATATATCTAAGAAATCAACGGAGTCATCTTGGTTTACATCCCCCAGAAGAACCGTTGGTTCTGTCACGGGAACGACCGATTGGTTCAGATTGCCAATCAACGCCAGAACATCGCCGACCACCGTTACCGCACCATCGCCGTTGAAATCGCCATCGGACCAAAGCGCTCCTTGCGTAATGCCGACGTTTTCACTCGTTGGAAACGCGTCGCCCAACACATCGACGACGCCATCCAGATTCCTGTCTCCAATAAGCGCAACGTAAAAGCCGCCCGAGAAATCTTCGCTCATCGCATCGCCTGTTACCTGTGAAGTAATCGCCCCCGCTGCCAATGACGTAGAATAGAATCCTGCTGGCAAAGGTGCCGCCAGGGTTGAAAGATCCCAGGTTGCTGACAAGGTGCTTGCATCGTACGAAAAAGTGGCGCCGGAGAGATCAACGCTGGAACCTCCGATCGAATCGTTTTGCAGGATTAGGTCTTCGGCTAGAATCACCACATCCTGATTAAATCGGAACGTCAGCGTTTCTACAATATTGGGCCGCGCTAGGACTTCTTCACGGCCACTGATTCGACCGTCCCGTTCGAACGAAGTAACGGTTGGTTCCACGCGGGAAATACCGTTGACTTCAATTTGAAATCCCAAGTTTTGCCCGACAGGTAGATTGAAACGAGCGGAGGGCGACACAACGACTTGGTAAGCTCCGCTTTGTGCAGCCACAATCTCCGCATTCAATTCTGGGCTGCTTGACCGTCCGAAAATAGGCGAACCATTTGGGTCAATGACTTCGACGAAGAAGAAGCTTGCAGGGGAATTCGCGTCCAGCGATATTGGCTCAACATCAATAGTGAAAGTTCCGGGAGCAGCCACTTCGATTGGAAAGTGAGCAAACGTGTTATCGGGCACCGTTGAAATGAAAGGGGTTCCATCTTCGAGGACTGCGTCTCGGCCGGGAATTAAGGTTGACGGTGAATCAGATCTGAATGCACGCAACGTGAACTCAATTGGCTCAGAATTGCTTGAGTTCGTCACGACTGCGAATAGTGGTCCATCGCTCTGCAAAAAAGACAAACCTAGGCGTCTACGAAATTCCCCCAAAAAGTCAGGTCGTGACCCCTGTACCACCTCGCCAGCATCATTGTAAACCAGAACGCGTGGCGTAACTACGGAATCGACCGATGCTCCATAAACTTGAAGTATCCCGAAGCCACTACTTTCAAAGTCAATATCAAGCGGAATTATCGACAAGCCACCTGTTGGAAGTGTGGCAGTAATTTCCTGTCCATTGCGAAGCGGCCGGTCCAATTGTGGTAGCAAAGCAAACGGTGAAGAAAAAGAGACAGCACGTAACCGGATGCTATCATCCATACTGGGACTAAGGTTCT
>CALDEW010000007.1 GCA_937942355.1 uncultured Pirellulaceae bacterium
TCTTCAATCTTCAATCTTCAATCTTCAATCTTCAATCTTCAATCTTCAATCTTCAATTTCGAAATTTGAAATTCCAAATCCGAAATCCTCCCGCCCCCCCCACTCACTCCTCCAGCAAATCCTCGCCATACCCCGGCGGAAAAGGATTACCCAGATCACCCTGTAACGCATCGGAGCTTTCGGAAGCGTCAAGACGCTCTAAATCATCCGCTGACGCAGCGTCAGAAACCGATTTGTCACTCAATTCAGCTTCCACCTCAGCTTCGATCGCACTCAAATCTACGCCACCGGTCCCTAGTTCATCATGCCAATCAACATCGCTTAAACCATCAGGGGGAGGCAGTTTTACGGCTTCGGTCTTGGACATAAATTTCCCCTCCAGCAGTCGGTCGTACCAAATTTCGCTGTCGATCGGAGTAGCCTTACGCCGCAATGCCGCTTTATGCAAACGATGGTCGCTGGAAACAACTGTCAACTTCTTGGGCGTCGCATGCTTGGAGATTAGATACTCGATCATAGTGTCGGCATCGTCAAATTGATCCGCATACAACACCAACACATTCTTGATACGATACCGATTCGTTTTGGCCTTTAGCGGACGGTGAGCAGCATCAAAAACAATCGTCGTTCGTTTCGCGACCTCGGTACCGGCAAACGAGGCGATCTCATGCAGCAATCGGTTCCGCGATTGATGCAACATATCACTGGCTGTCGAAGTTGTTTGCAGACCGCATTGAAAAATCAGATTGTAGCCGTCAATAATAGTGTCCATCAAACTCTCAGCATAAACCTCAATCACCCAGGTGTAGTGGAGTCTTGTTAAAGCTCCTTCGGTCCAACATCATACCTCGCAACCCAACAATTCCACTATGCAATCTGATATTCAAAACATCGCCCTGCGTTTCGGCATCAGCGCGACACAAATTTCACCGGCCCCAGCCAGTGGATTTAGCGGAGCGGGCGTTTGGCGGATAACGGACGACCAAGGAAAGCAATTCAGCGTCAAACGGCTGAGCAACCTAACGGCTGATCATCTGACTTGGATTCATCGAGTCCTTCTCCACGCGATCACCTGCGACTGCGACTTCGTGGCTCGACCACAGCGCGCCGTCGATGGAATGAGCTACGTCCAAACCAATGACGGCCTCTGGGAAGTCTGCACGTGGATGCCTGGAGAAGCGGATTGTGACCAGTCCGTATCAGATGTCAGGCTCGAACACGCCATGCAAGCGCTGGCCAAGTTTCACCAATCCGCCGCGCAAGTGAATTTCGATTTCCGCCCAAGTCCCGGCGTGAAGACGCGACTGGACCAATTGGCGAAACTGGAAAAAACAGTGGCACAAATACAAACTCCGCCGCAACGATACCCAACGCTTACGAATCTATTAACGGGCCTGAAGCGACTACCGTCTAATCAGCTGCAAGGTTTCGTCAACGCGCTTGGTCAGTTTGTAAACCAAACGTTACCACTGCAGCCAGTCATCCGAGACCTACGGCGCGACCATTTACTTTTCACCGGCGAAGAGCTTACCGGACTGATCGACTTCGATGCGATGCAAATGGAAACGATTGCCTTAGACCTCACGCGCAGCCTGGGCAGCCTTGTTCCCGGCAACGCTGACCGCTGGCAAGTCGCACTCAACGCCTACAATCGTGTGCGCCCGATCCAACCCGCCGAACTGGAATTGATCAAAATACTCGATCCGATCAACACGATACTCTCGGCGCTGAACTGGCTGACGTGGATTGTCATTGAGCAACGCCAATTCGAAAATGCAGGAGCCGTTGAAAACAGACTACAAGAACTGAACCTACGATTGTCTTCTTTGTAGCGCGCCCGTGGCGACATTCAATCGCGCCATCGAAAGATCAACATCGCAATCCCAAAGGGAATCACGCTCCAAATGGTCATCACCAAAATCTCTGGCCATTGCGCAAACAACGATTCACCATCCATCATCACCGATCGCAGCGAATCTATAATTGGCGTCAGCGGCAACCAACGGATCAGCGGATGGAAAATCTCTGGAAACCGCTCGTAGGAAAAGAATGCTCCACACAGCGTATACATCGGCAACATGACGAAATTCATCAACCCTGACGCAGTTTCGATTGTCTGAGCTCGTGATCCCACCATCAATCCTACCGCCGCAAATTCAAACGCGCCCAGCACCACCAAGAAGACAACTGCGGCAACGCTTCCATAGATTCTGAAATCAAACATCCAATACGCCACCAACAGCGTCAGCGCGATCTGCGGGATCATGAACACCAAACGGCTGAGCATCATGCTGATCAAGAAATGTGATCTCCGCATCGGCGTTGCCATATACCGCTTCAGCAATCTTCGGATCCGCATATCGACGACCGCAAACCCCACCCCCCACATTCCGCCGCCCATCAATCCGATCCCCAACAACCCGGGCACCAGAAAATCAACGTAAGTCCCACCGGATTCCTCCAACTGAGTTGTCTCGGCGGTGAACACGTCGGTGCGCCCATTGGCCGCCTGCAATATATCATCCACCGTATTGTGGGCCGTGGATGCACCGGGACGTTTGGCGTCAAAGCGATACGCAAGTTGCTTTTGCCCTTCAACGTCTGGCCCCGCGGTAATCGCTAACACCGATTTACCCAATCGCAAGCGGCGTGAACTTTCTTCCACGTCGACCAAGCGCGTTTTGATTTGCGATTGATCGGACAACTGATCCACCACCGACGCCGCATGATCATTTTCGATGACGTCCACATTGAAGGTTTCGATCGGTTGATTCTGAAACGCATTGCCCAACACGATGATCATCAAAACCGGAAAGAAATAAACCCAAAACAGTGCTTCGGGGCGCCGGACAAATTCCTTCAGACGAGTAATGGTGATGGCAGGAATTGGATGCATAAGATTGCGTGATTACCGTTGGTTGGCCGAAGGAAATAGTCTCAGCAGCAGATGCTAATCGTCAGACAACTTGTGCCCGGTTTTTGCCACGAAAACATCTTCCAAACTGGCGCTGCGCGTCGTCAGCCCCGTCATCGCGATTTCATTGGCGGATAAATGGTTGATCAATTTTGGCAGAACGCGATGCGGTTGACCTAAGGATACTCGATAATCCTCCCCCAACAATTCGACCTGGTCAACGGATTCAATGCCCCGCAGCGTCTGAATATCGTCATCATTGAGAAGACGATCGGTCGAAAATTCAATCACGTGTTCGGCTCCCAAAGACCGGATCAGCCCGTCGGGTGTTCCTTCGGTGATGATCTTGCCACTGTCGAAAATTGCCACACGATCGCACAGCCTTTCGGCTTCTTCCATGTAGTGAGTCGTCAACAACACTGTTTTTCCGGCCGCAGCAAAAGATTCGATGATCCCCCACAGCTCGCGACGACTCGAAGGATCCAATCCTGTGGTCGGTTCATCCAAAAAGATCAAATCGGGATCACCCACCAGCGCTGTCGCGACAGCCAGACGCTGTTTCTGTCCGCCGGAGAGGTTTTTGATCCAAGCGTTCTTTTTTTCGCCCAGCGACACTCGGTCCATCGCCTCAACCGGCGAGATGCCTCCGGCGTAGAAACTGCGAAAGAGCTTCAACGTTTCTTCGACCGTCAATCGCTCGCTCAACCGCGTCTCTTGAAGGCTAACGCCGATGCGCTGCCTGATCGCGTTGTCATCGCGTCCCCACTGCATGCCCAACACTTCAGCCGAACCGGACGTGGCATCAAGCAGCCCTTCCAAGATTTCTATCGTGGTTGTTTTGCCTGCTCCATTGGGGCCCAGCACACCGTAACATTCTCCCACCTGGACCTCAAACGAGATTCCACGCACCGCTTCCACTGGCGGTTTGCCCGGGTAGGTCTTGGTCAACTCTTCACAGCGAATCGCGAATGTCATAACGTAACATCATAGAGATATCGTGGCGGCTTTGAGCAAAATTAAGCAAACTCTGCCGACAGAACCGACCGCACGTGCGACAGCACCTGCTCTCGGACCGCCTCGAAATCGTTGCTGTCGATGAACGCTCCAGCAGCCGCTTTGTGACCACCGCCGCCGAACTCACTGGCCACTTCATTGGCACCAGACTTACAACGACTGCGGAAACTCATCTTATAACCACCGTCGACTTGGCCCACCATGATCACAGCGAACACAGTCCCGTCAATTTCCAACGCCAAATTGATCAGGTCCTCGGTGTCGGTCGGCTGAGCGCCGGTCTTTTCATAGTCATCGGGCATGATGTAAGTGTGAGCCAACCGTCCGTCCAACTCCGTCTCAATGCGAGCCAGCACAGTGCCGCGCAATCGCACGCGACCAACAGTTTCGCGTTCGTAGAGATCGCCATAGATCTTTGACGGTTGCGCACCGGCGCTGACCATCTTGGCGGCGGCCAAATAAGTTTCCTCCTTCACCGAACCAAAACGGAACCAACCGGTATCGGTCGCCAAGGCGGCGAACAAAGGCGTCGCGATTTCAGGAGTCATTTCGACGCCAAGCTCCGCCGCGGCGTTGACGGCCATGCGCCCCACCGCTTCTGCGGTTGTATTTTTGAAAAGCTCCGCATCAATATCGTCTTCGCCAAGGTGATGATCGAAGATGATTTTTTTGTACGTAGAATTCTTAATCACCTCGGCCATATCGCCCAACTGGATCCAAGCACTGGTATCAAGGATCATATGCAAATCAGCATCAGCCAACTCCTCGGCCTTGATGTCCTTGTTGATACACATGATCCGATTGTCGGGATCAATGAACTTCAGGTTCGGCGGCACTTCTTGGCCACAGACAATGCGCGTCTTCTTTCCAAGTGCTTCCAAAATACCCGCCATGCCCAGACAGCTGCCCAGCGCGTCACAGTCAGGGCGAATGTGGCTGGTGAGAATGATATTGTTTGCGTCTTTGATTACTTCACAAAACCGGGGCCAG
>CALDEW010000008.1 GCA_937942355.1 uncultured Pirellulaceae bacterium
TTGAAGCGCTCGGCATCCGCGCCGGCGATCCGATCATCTACGACCGGCCAATCGAGAGAGGTTTTTCTCCGTTCACGTTCTCCGGAGCCTATTTGGATAACGGTCTAGGGTGTTTTGTTACCGCCGAAATCGGACGGTTGATCGCAGAATCGTCAGGTCTAAAGAACGTCCGTTATCTGGGCGCGATGGCGTCTCACGAGGAGATTGGCCGTTTCGGCAGCCGAGTCATGGCCGAACATTTTCGCCCCGATGTTACCATCGCCGTCGATGTGGCTCATGATTTCGCCGCCGCACCTGGAATTGGCGATCGGCGCTATGAACCGGTGACGATGGGTGCCGGTTATACGTTGACTCACGGAGCTGTCACCAGCGCGGCGCTTAACAGCATGATCACCGAAGTCTCCGTGAAGAACGACATCCCCGTGCAGCATGAACTGGCCGGACGAGACACGGGCACCGATGCGATGGCTGCGGTGCTGGCGGCGATTGACTCTGCCTGTACCTCGATCGGTTTTCCGATTCGCAACATGCACACGATCTCCGAATCAGGACATACCGGTGACGTTGAAGCATCCATCCACGCGATCTATCAAACGCTGTTGCACATGGACGGGCTCAACGGCGGCCAAGGCATCACCGCCGATGATCTGAGAAACAGTCATCCGCGATTGGATGAATCATCCGCGCTTACCCACCGCCCTGCCCCAGAAAAAGATGACGCGTAGCCATCGCGCGTCGTAGTGGACGAGGCAACGAGTCCAGCGGGGAATTAGATCTTTAGACTTGTGATGGTAGGTTGGACGCTTAGCCCACCCAAACTTGCATAGCCAGTAGGCCGGACCAAGTAAGCGAAATCAAATTTTCCGGTCTTAACCATTTAAGAATCCGCGTTACATTCGCTCATAGAGATTCTTTTTCCTCAAGCTTGCGCTGTGCCGGCAGTTTGCATTCGGGCGTTTGATTCAGAAAGAACGTTTTTTTATTGAGGCCAAGCCGTAACTGCGCCTGTCGGCTTGGTACGGCCTACGATCTGGCTAACGCCTACGATCTGAGTAAGGCCGACGTTCGATTCTCACTCATAAGGAACTTTTGCAAATCCCCAAGTCGCGGCTAGCGCATCAGCAGCTTCTTCACGGTCGGTAATAGATCCCCAACCACCGTTGTTCAACCAAGCATGGGCAAGCTCATGAGCAATGATGTAACAACAAAATGTCTCTGAACAGCTCTCCAAACGGGGCTTCAACACCACGCAACGACTTGACCCCGATGCGCTGGGATGGGCGAGCATCACCGTTCGGCCCTTGCCGGGCGTGAAATCATCGAGCGCAATCAGGAAGCTGGGATCCGATAGGAGATCCCTCCTATAGTCTTCGGGAATCGTTTGAAGCACGCTCTCAATACGACGCGCTAGGACAGGATGATCTCGAAACGCATTTTGAAAATTGTTAATGGCACGTTGATTCAATTGAAAACCAATCTATTAAGAGGAACTTCGCCGGAGGATCAAAGTTAGCTTCACAATCGCAAACATGCAAACGTGCGTTGCTTTCGCTATAATAAATGAAGTCTGAATCTCCATAGAAAAAAGAGAACCCAATATGCTTTCTGTCCGTTTGACGCCCCTGCGAGTACTAGTTTTTACTGCTTTTCTCGCTGCCGGCCCTTTGGTCGATCCTAGTTTTGCTCAGGAAAACTCAACCATAGTCGCTGACTGGGCCAGCTGGCGCGGAAGCAACGACACCGGCAGCGTAGAGGGCGCAGGGTTTCCAACGAAACTCAACCCCGATCAGAACTTGCAATGGAAGACCGCGCTTCCAGGGAAAGGCTGTTCGACGCCGATCGTCTCTGGCGGTTCAATCTATGTGACGGTCCCGGCGGACGGGAAAGACGCGCTGGTCTGCCTTGATCAAGCTGGCAAGCAAAAATGGATCACCAAGTTTTCAGACCAAGACGCCGGCAAACACCGCAACGGATCCGGAAGTAACGCTTCGCCGATCAGCGATGGCGATGCGGTGTTTGTTTACTACAAAAGCGGAACTTTAGCCGCGGTCGAGACCGATGGAGAAATCCGCTGGCAGAAAAACCTAATCGAGCAGTTCGGAAAGGTCGAACTCTACTGGGATCATGGAACATCGCCGGTGCTGACTGACGATCACGTCGTGATGGCCAGAATGCACTCGGGAGATTCCTGGGTGGCCGCGTTCGATAAAGCTTCGGGTGAGCTCGTGTGGAAAGTCGATCGTAATTTTCAAACGCCGAAGGAAGGCGATCACGGTTATGCAACGCCGGTCGTGATCGAATTTCAAGGTAAGCCGGCGATTCTGGTCTATGGAGCGGAACACCTTACCATTCATTCATCCCAAAACGGTGAGATGTTGTGGTCATGTGGAGGATTCAATCCGGATAAGGCGGAACTGTGGCCTTCGATTGCGACACCTGTTGTCGCAGGCGACGTTGCGGTTGTCGCTGCCGGACGCAATGATCGAAAACAACCGCTGCTTTACGGCGTGAAGTTAACAGGTAGTGGCGATGTTTCGGATACCAACATTATCTGGAAACGAGATGATATCGGCACCTTTGTTCCTACGCCGGCAGTGTGGAGGGAGCAAGTCTATTTTGTACGCGACCAAGGCGAAGTTGAATGTCTCAATCCTGCCGATGGAACATCGGTATGGCGAGAGAGACTCCCCAAGCATCGCAAGAAGTATTACACGTCGCCTCTGGTGGCCAACGGAATCCTTTACGCCGCTCGTGAAGACGGAGCCGCTTTCGTCGTCGATGTTCGTGACGGAAAGTTCAAACTGATGGCTGAGAGTGAGCTAAAAGAGTCAGTCATCGGATCCGTAATACCACTAGGTAACCGAGTTTTACTCAGAGGTGAGAAACATCTATTCTGTTTCGGAGAAAAGTCGAATTAGGTCCTTCGCCATACGAACGCTCTCCTTTTCATTTTTATCTTCCAATAAATTTTACTCCGGTTAGAAAAATGCAACATAATTCGCAAGCCAGCGCTACGCACATCGTCAGGTGGGCGGTTTTTCAGGCAGTGTTTTTGATATTTTCAATTACAAATAGCGCCAATTGCAATGCGGACAACTGGCCGCAGTGGAGAGGAACAGGTTTCACCAGCGTATCCAGTGAATCGCCGGTCCCCGCAGAATGCAACAAGGACAAAAACATGCTGTGGCGGGTGCCGATGCCTGGGCCGGCGGGGGCCAGCCCCGTGGTGTGGGGCGACAATGCATTTGTCACCAGTGTTGAAGGGGAAAACCTTGTGCTGCTTTGCGTTGGAGTCAAGGACGGCAAAGTGAAATGGAAGGAGTTGATTGACGGAGTCAGCAAACGGTCGTTCGATAATTCGAATTCAGCCAGCCCTTCTCCAAGTACCGATGGCCAGCACGTTTGGGCCATGATGGGTAACGGTATTTTGGTTTGCTATTCCGTCGATGGCCAAAAGGTTTGGCAAAAGGACCTGCAAAAGGAATACGGTAAATTTAATATTCAGTTTGGAATGTCAACGACGCCCATTCTGGATAAAGGCAGACTGTACATCGCGCTGATGCATGGTGACATGAAAAATAAGGCTGAGACTTCGGTAGGTCAAGTGATTGCGTTGGATGCGCAAACGGGCGACGAGATCTGGATGCAACTTCGGAAAACCGACGGCGTTGCAGAAACGACTCATTCGTATGCTTCGCCAACAATCTACCGTGATGATACAAGGGAAATGATGATTACTCATGGCGCCGACTACGTCATCGGCCATTCGCTCGATGACGGTGCTGAGTTGTGGCGATGCGGTGGCATGAATCCGCACGGCGATTCTTACAATCCAACTTTCCGGTTAGTATCGTCGCCCGTCTGCGGAGAAGGAATCATCGTCGTACCCACGGCCAAACGAGGCCCAGTGCTGGGGCTTAAGGTTGATCTCGAAGGAAACGTCACCGAAGATGCGGACGCACTGCATTGGAAATTGAAAAAGGGGACGCCGGATGTCGCCAGCCCGGTGGTCTACGACGGTTTGGTTTACCTCGCCGGCGAAAAGGGTGACTTAACCTGCGTTGATGCCTCGACCGGAGAGGTCAAATATCGCAAACGCCTGTTTTCGGATAAGCATCGCTCTACTCCCGTTGCCGCCGATGGCAAGATCTTTATCGCCGGCCGCAAGGGGAAGGTTTTTGTGATCAAAGCGGGGCCTGAACTGGAAGTGTTGTCCGAGAATAAGATCGGCGAAGAGATCACTGCATCCCCCGCCGTTTCAAACGGTCGAATTTTCATTCGAACCTACGAGGCTCTGTACGCGTTTGGTGCGGAGTAGGTTTTGTGTTGTTGAGGACGATTGATTGAACATGGGGCCAATGGTTTGGGAGGTCGAGGCTCCGCCCGAGACCTAGCGGAGAATGCAGACATGACATCAGTTAGGTCTCGGTCATCGGAGCCTCGACCTCCCGCTTGTACGACCTCTCGTTGACTCCGAAAAGAAAAAGCCACGTAGCTTTTAGGGCTACGTGGCTTGATAGATTCAACAAAATCATCTGCATCGGATCTGACCATAAGGCCAAACTAACGACCGGTCACTTCTGAAGTTCATAAGTCTGTTCTTGCTCGTTCCACGCTAGATTGCCGAGGTTTTGATCGTACCAGTTGAGCAAACGGCCGACTTCTTTGTCG
>CALDEW010000009.1 GCA_937942355.1 uncultured Pirellulaceae bacterium
CCATCGCAGCGCCCTTGTTGGCTGCTCCGCTGTCTGGGTGTGATGCGATCACGTTTAAAAAGTGCGGCAACGCGGAATCAGCATCATCGAGGGAAAGTAGTCGCTGGCCAATTTTTAATTGCAAGACTTCGTTCGCGGGACTGAGGGTTCCGGCGCGCTTTATCATCGCAATTTCACTGCGTTTGTCATTTCGGGATGCCGCCAATTCTGCTGCGACTAGGTAGCTGTTAGCCAGTATCGCGCCGCGATGTAATTCAGGCAGCGTGTCAAGCGCCGGTCGCATTGCAGAAGATGCTTTATCAAGCCAACCTTTTCCGCGTTTGAAAACTGAAATTGAAGCATCTATCAAATGGGTTGCGGCGGAAGCGTATGTGGAATTTGATTGCAAGTCATCAGTAAACAGACCGGAGGTTGTTGCGTAGTTGTCGATCAGCGATTTGAGCAGCTCGAGATTATCAACTTTGTTAGCGGCCAGAGTCTCAACGCGCGTATCAAACGAAAATTGCTCAAGCACCGGACGGCTCAACGAATTGGTGTCTTGATTCCCCAGCAAGCCATCGTTAGCGCTAATTCGCAACCAAACCATCGAACGGAGGTCGTCCGCCGAACGCCAGTGGTACCTTCTCAACGACTTGGACGTATCCAAGTTCAAGTAGGATTCGGCCCTCGCGGATTCCATTTCAATAGACTGTTTGCTGCCGACCAAATAAATTGAGTCTGGTGCTGCGATGGCTACCGCCGAGTGTGGAAAGGATTTTGTAAATGTTTTGAGAACAACTTTGGTTTCCGATACCGCACCATCGAGCGAATACCATTGGACGAACTTGCCGTGCGGGCTGAGCCGACTGACGGCGCGGCGATAGTAGTCGCTTGAGAAAAAAGCTGCGTTGCCAATGTGACCCGGCCGAGACTTCCCGTCGCTGATGATGGCGTCCAATGGCTGAGAATCGGGGCGGCTTTGGCTCAACCAGTGAATTCCATCGGCTTGGGTGATTTTGGTTTGAGCAACAGGATTGGCAGGCCACAGATCGGTGAAGCATGCGCTTGCTTCAATAACGGCGGGTGAGAGTTCGATAGTGTTGACCGATCTTACCCCTTCAATAGCAGCAATCTCACCTGAAAGCAGACCCGATCCCAACCCGATCACCGCGACATTTTCAACGGAATGAGATTGATAGTTCAACAGCGCAGGCAGATGAGCCAGCATCAACTGTTTCTCTTCGGCGTTTTTCCCGCTCTGGCCAATCACAATCCCGTCGACCGTCATTCGGCGGTGGTGAAGGTTCGTCTTGTCCGCGAGAACCGAAACTGTGTGAGCGGGGCCTTCACGGTAGAAAAACTTGGACGTTTCTTTGGGATTGATCGCGAGGCCGATTGCATCTTTAAACAACAAACGGTAACCACACAACGCGAACATAAGAATCGTCAATCCAAAGAGTGCGTTGCTGATTTTCTTAGGAGTCAACAACCAAGCAGCGATTGTGGAAAGGACAGCCAGTATCGTAGCCGACACCTGAAGTCCAAACATCGGAATCAAAAGGAATCCGCAGGCTAACACGCCCAAAACATTGCCTATTGCCACCGTCGCATATATTTTGGCCGCTGGTGACGCTAAATCGGAACGGTCGTCCGCCACTGCGTCTACGACCAAAGGGAACAGCGCGCCTTGTAACGCGGTCGGAACAAGCAGTAAACCGCCGCACAGTAGCAACCGCTTGAGCAACGGAACATCATGCCCCAATAGGCTCTCGCTGATCCATGCTTGCCCTGGCCCAGACGCCAAATAGATCACCGCGACAAGAACAATTAGGTTTGTGATGGCGGCCAGAACTTGTAGCATCGCAACCGTTTGTAGACGCTCCTTAGGAAGCACCGCAGGACGCAAACGCAGCCAAATACTACTGATCGCTGCGCCGACTGCGATCCCCAATAGGTAACTGGTCACGACGATGGCATAACTGAACGTGTCGGTTCCCACGATCAGGATCAGCAATCGTTGCCAAACAACTTCCATGCCTAGCGACGCAACTCCCGATACGCAGACGGCGGCCAGAATCCCAAGTTCAACAGGCTGTTTCTCAGTCTGAGGATCAGCCGAAGAAACGGCATCGCCACCGATTCTTTTTCTGGCCAAGACCCCAACGGCCAGCGCTAACAATCCGCCGCCGACCAATGTCGGCATTAAGCCAAAATTCTGCATCGCAAAACATCCCGTAAAGATGGCTCCGACGCATCCGCCTAACGTTTCGATGGCACTGAGGCGGCCAACAACTGGCGAACTTTTTTGCTCAACAAGGAGTCTCGGAAACACGGCGCCAGCAAAAAAATTAACGACAAACAAGGGAGCCACAACAACGATTGTCCAACCCGCTTGTGATGCCGCCAACAACGGCTCGACAGAAGGCAGATAGTGAAAAAATGCCTGAGCCAGCAGCACCGCTAGTCCCATGCCTGCCACGCACCACGGCGCGGTCGGTCGGACATGTTTTCCGCCCCACCCGTTGCCGATCGCCAATCCTGAGAGCGCCGATGCGACCACCGCGGCAACCGTTAGCGCCGACTGACCAAGCACTTGAGACGCATACCGGAACCAAACCATTTGAGCGATCATCGCGACCAAACCGGTGACGGCAATCATCAAGTACCGTTGGCGCTGCATCGGTTAGATCGCCTCCATGGATTCCACCAAATAGTCTCGGCCTTTGTCGGTAATGCTAATGCCAAGGGAAGATTCGTCGATCCAGTTTTGATTCCGGCACACCGAGAGCGCTTTGCTGAACTGCTGGTCCGTCCACGCCACCGCACCGGACAAGGTTTCGTTATCGACCCAATTTTTATCAGCGCTATCCAGTTTGGTCAGCAACAATTGTTGAAAAAGATAGGAACGCTGATTTCCCCGCCGCCGCCATTTTGCAACGACGCCTTGTTTGGGGGCAAGCAGAACGGTCAGCAAGAAAATCATTCCGGCGATCGAGGCAATCGGCCCCGTAGGCGCGATGTTCAGCCACAACCCCAAGTAAAATCCTAGCACACTGCTGATGACACCGATGACGCTGGAAATCGTCAACATCACACCCAGCCTGCGGGTCAGCAAGAACGCAGTTGCGGGCGGGGCAATCATGAGTGCCACCACGAGGATAGAGCCGGCGATTTCGAAAGCGCTGACGGTTGTGATTGAAACCAGCGCCAACCAAATCAAATGCAGCATCGCGGGTCTGAATCCAAAAGTTTGAGACAGCGCTGAATCAAACATCATCAGTTTCAGTTCTTTGTAGAAAACTGCGATAAACCCAACCAGCAGCGCCAGAACCGTCGCCATGGAGACAAACGCATAAGGTGCGATTTCGGTTTCACCAATTGTTAACTGACGTAAGGGAGCCGTCGCGAGATTTCCGTCGATGATGCAGTGCGAGTCAAAATGGACATTTTTAAGCCCGAGGTTGGCGCAGATGATCCCGATACTGAACAGCGCCGAAAACGCGATCCCTAGGGCGGCGTCTCCGTCAACCAGTCCCGTTTTTCGAATGGTCTGTACGACCCAAACCATCAGCAGTCCCGATAGCCCGGCGCTGATAATCAACCAAGGCGAAGTGCGATCTTGAAAAATCAAAAACGCGACCAGAATACCCGGCAGCACCGCATGACTGAGCGCTTCGGCGATCATGGATTCATGTTTGACCACCAAGAACACACCGCACAGCGAACATACGACCGCCGTGAGCACCGCGATCGCCAGCGTCCATAGAATTAGCGTCATTGTCCACCTCCGGCGGCGACGACTTGAGCTGATTTTTCTAGCTTGCGGCGCTTGATCAGTCGTGCGATGAGACCTCGTCGGGGTGCTGCGGTCAGGGAAACCATAAACAGCACCGTTGCCACCAAAACGATCACGGGCCCAGTGGGGACCTTGGAAAAACTGGCGCTCAACACCGACCCCGCGCCTCCGCAAATCGCTCCAAAGACAGAGGCCAACAAAACCATCGTGCCTAGGTGCCCCGTCCATTGGCGAGCGCTGCTGGCGGGTGTGACCAATAATGCAATCATCAATACGACGCCGACCGATTGGATACCGATCACAATTCCCACCACAAGGATCAACAACATCAGCGTGTCGATCCAATGGACTTTCAAACCTGTGCTTTGGGCGAATACTGGGTCGAACGTGAAAAGTTTGAACTCTTTCCACATCAGCAGCATCACCAAAATCGAAGACACGCCCAAGACGCCAATCATCCAAAGATCCGACTGCGTCATCGCGGCAGCCATTCCGAACAGGTAGTCTTCCAGCCCGCGTTTACCGGGGATGTTGGGCGTTGCGCGTTGGGTCCAACGCAAAAGCAAGATTCCTGACCCAAAGAAGATAGCCAACATGACTCCCAAAGCACTATCGGGCTTAAGCCGTGTCTGAGCCAGAATCCAGCGCGTCAGCATGAGTGAAGCCACGCCCGCCAATAGGGCGCCAGGAATCAAAACCGTCAACGACTTGCTGCCTTCGCCAGTGATCAGGTAGCTGGCCAAGAAGAAAACCATAATGCCCAGCAACGACGAATGGGCCACCACATCACCGATAAGACTCTGTCTGCGCAGGTAAGCGAAACATCCGATCGCACCGCTGACCGCCCCGATGCCGGCGGTCCCAAGACAAACGGTGCGCAGCGTGTGGTCGTCAAAGAACTCAAGCATCTTCGGCCTCGACGGAGGGAGCCGTGGTCGTAGGAGGCGTCGTGACTCTTGGCGGTGACGAATGACGAAGTTGGACCGGTGGTTGGGCAAAACCGCAGTCGATGCCACAGTTCTTGATGGGCCCGCCGTAAGTTTTATTTAATAGGTCGCTGGTGAAAGCCGTTGAGACGGGGCCTGATGAAATGATCTTTTTATTGACCAAGGTGATCGCGTCGAAATAATCAATAATTGTGGTGAGGTCATGATGAACGATGACAATCGTTTTGCCTTCATCGCGCAGGTCCTTGAGTAACCGAATGATTGCTTTCTCGGTGGTCGCATCGACCGCGGCGAAGGGTTCATCCAAAAAGTAGATCGGTGCTTCTTGAACGTAGGCGCGAGCCAAAAAGGCGCGTTGTTGTTGACCGCCGGATAATTCACCAATCTGGCGGTCGGCGAATTCGCGCATTTCAAAACGCTCCAGCGCCGCCAATGCATCGTGTTTTTCTTTCGCGCCCGGGCGTCGAAACCAACCGAGCCGTCCGTAGGTGCCCATCTTCACCAGATCCAGCACCGTCGTTGGGAAATCCCAGTCAACGCTGGTCCGCTGGGGGACGTAACCAATTTGCTGTCGGTCGGAATGAAACCGTTTCCCCAAGACTTCAACTTCGCCCGCCAACTTTGGCACCACACCCAAGACCGCTTTGAGCAATGTGCTTTTTCCGGCTCCGTTGGGGCCTACCACACCCATCATCACACCCTGTTCAATGGTGAGATCGACGTTCCAGAGGACTGGTACCGAATCGTAAGCGACGGTCAGGCCTCTAATCGCGATGGCAGGGTTCGGATTGGGCATAGATTAGTTTGTTAGCGTGGCGAAGGCGTAAGCGGAAAATCAGAAATCAGAAATCAGAAATCAGAAATTTTGAATTTTGAATTTTGAATTTTGAATTGGAAATTGGAAATTGGAAATTGAGTCAACGGCCGGTGGGAACCGGCCCTACTTTAGATTCTCTACGATAATTTCAACGTTGGACCGAAATGCTCCCAAGAAATCATTCTGCGGAGCTTTCTCGCCTAGGTCGTCTGAATAGAGCTGTTGCTGAACGATTTCAACCTTCCAGTCTTTGGCTTCACAAGCTTCCTTCAAGGCGACGCTTACTTTGGGATTGGTGATTGCTTCCAAGAAAATGACGGGGACTTTCTTTTCAACAATCATGTCGGCGACTTCTTGCATCGTTTTGATATCGGCTTCGGCTTCGTTGCCAATTCCCAATACGGCCATCGTTTGCATGTTATAAACTTTTGCAAAGTAGTTGAAGGCGTCGTGAGCGCTGACGATGAATCGACGTTCTGCAGGGATGGGCTTCAAGGCATCGGTGGCCCATTGGTGAGTTTTTTGGATGGTCTGAATGTATGTTTCGCTGTTGGCTCGGAATGTTTCGGCGTTCTTGGGCTGCAATTCGATCAATTTTTCCGTCAGGCCCTGCACGCAAACCTGCCAGCCGGGAAGATGGTTCCAGATGTGGGGGTCATAGGGAGCGTCTGGATCCTGTTGACCGTCCTCGATCCAATCCAGTCGCGCGTCTTCAGGAAACGCCGATGACATGGCCCAAGCTTTGTCTGAGAATAGGTCGTGAAGGTGCTCGTGCAGCCGAGCCTCCAAGTGGAAGCCGTTATAGAAGATCGCGTCCGCGTCCTTCATCGCTTGAATATCATTGGTGCTGGCGGAGAACGAATGGGGATCGACGCCGGGACCGCAAAATAGCTTGATCGTTGTACCAGTGCCGGCTGTGATCGCCGATAGCGCCGAATTGATTTGGCCGGTGGTCGCAATCAAATTCATCGGACGGGATATGTTTTCGGCCCGACGTTTGGATTTTCCGCAACCGGACGAGACGGTCAGCGATGCCAACGCGAGAACTACGAAAAGGTAAGACAAATACCGCATGAGAACTTCCAGGACAGAGCAACAGAAGCAACCACCTCATGCCGCGCGGCGCGAAGTGGGCGAACGAGTCTGGCTGGCAGCAAGTAAACGCGGACGCGATCCGCGGGCTTGCGAGGGGCTGGCTATATCTCGGTTTGCGTGATAATTACTAGTAAAATGTTAGTCATTCTGGGCTGAAAAACAAGCAACGATTCGATTCGGTCGGCCACGAAATTGTCTCTATTTGGAGTTCCGGGTAAGCTCTTGAGGAATGTACCCCTTAAACCGAATGTTCTCGGTACAAACCAGTCGCTCCAACTGACCGTAAATTTTGAAAGCTGGCGTTATGAATTCCCCCTATTGTTCCTTGCCCTCGTCCTTGTCTTTTGTTCTGGTGGCAATGATGGCCGCTGCTGCGGCGGCAGAGACAGTTTATTTCGGCACCGGAGGAAATAACGCGGGGCAGCCCGCCGGGATCTATCAATCGAATTTCGACGAAGAATCAGGGAAGCTGACCCAAGCTAAGCTTGCAACGAAACTCAAAGGTGCCGGTTGGGTGACAAAGCATCCGGTTTATGACGTTCTTTATTCGACCGGAAATGTGAACGGTGAAGCGTCTGTTTTGGCCATTGATGTCTCCGGTAGCGAAAGCATTTTTCTCAACGGCCAAGAGACAGGCGGCGGCAAATCCTGTTATATCACGACCGACCAAACGGGAAAACTGTTGATCAGTGCTCAGTACGGCGGCGGATCTGTCTCCGTGTTTTCGATCAGCGGTGACGGATCGCTGGGCCCGCGCAGCCAATTGATTAAGCATGGCGAACCTTCGCGCGTCCATAAAAATCAAAAATCGGCTCATCCTCACTACGTCGCCATTAGCCCCAACAATCGCTTCGCTTACGTTTGCGATTTAGGCATGGATAAAATTGTGGTCTATGAGATTGACCACAATGAAGCGCAACTAAAAGAAGTCTCGCAAGCTTCGGCCATCGCTGGCGGCGGCCCACGTCACATGAAGTTTCATCCCGACGGCAAATTTGCATTAGTGCTCAACGAGCTGACCCTGTCGGTTTCCGTATTCAAATACGACGCTGGTTCGGGATCGTTGACGATGGTTGGAACAACCGAAGCCCTGACCAGTGCAGAGAAGTCGTTGAATACTTTTAACAGCGCGTCAGAAATTAGAATCCACCCCAATGGCAAATTTGTCTACACGGGAAATCGTGGGCACGACTCAATTTCGATCTTCCAATTCGATTCGGCGTCGGGGGAATTGCAACGCAAGGACGTCATGCACACGCGCGGTGCTTGGCCACGCAATTTCAACCTCAGCCCCAGCGGAGAGTTTTTGTTGGCAGCCGGACAAGACACCAACAGCGTGACCGTTTTCAAGGTCGATCAGCAAACGGGGGATTTGCAATACCAACAGCACAGCAGCACGTTTGTCCCCGGTCCAATCTGTGTCATGTTTGATTAAGGGGATTTGTACAATTGTCTTTTAATCGTCTTTTACAAAACAAAGAAAGATTGACTTACTCCCGCCAGCACAACCTAACGCGGCCTATTTCCCACTGCCTATTTCGAAGCAGAAAGCCACGCACGCAGATGCACTGCAGTGGTGCAACCGTTGTGTGCGATGTGTTGTCTTATTCGCGGTAGTAATTCACGGTTCGGGGAGCCATCCTCCTCACTAAACCAAAATGTCTTTCACAATTCTGCCATGAACATCAGTGATGCGGAAATCGCGGCCCTGAAAGCGATAGGTCAGTTTTTCGTGGTCGAGTCCCAACAGGTGCAATATCGTCGCATTAAGATCATGGACGTGAACGCCAGAATTCTCTTTATCGACAACGTTGTAGCACCAGTCGTCCGTTTGGCCGTAACTGATCCCCGGTTTAACGCCGCCCCCGGCCATCCAGATCGAAAAGCACCGCGGGTGATGATCGCGTCCAAACCGCTGAGGGTTTCCTTGTTTATAAACCGTGCGTCCAAATTCACCTCCCCAGATCACGAGTGTGTCGTCGAGCATGCCCCGCTGCTTTAGATCTTGGATCAGCGCCGACGATCCTTGGTCAACTTCCTTGGCAATCTTTGGGTGTCTAGCGGGTAGGTTCGAATGATGGTCCCAGCCACGATGATAAAGCTGCACAAATCGCACGCCGCGTTCGGCCAGTCGTCGCGCCATCAGACAATTCGCGGCGTGAGTGCCTGGAATTTTCGCATCTTCTCCGTACAGCTTAAACGTCTCTTCAGGTTCGTCAGAGAAATCTGTCAATTCGGGGGCCGAAATTTGCATCCGATAAGCCATCTCGTAGGCTCCGATCCGCGTTTGAATCTCCGGATCGCCGACCGCATCGAAGTGCATTGAATT
>CALDEW010000010.1 GCA_937942355.1 uncultured Pirellulaceae bacterium
TCTTGGCACTCTCCGATTATGCCGGAATTGGTGGACGCCCCGCAGGGCCCGGTGGACTCATCACAAACTTAACTGGTGGTGATCTTTTCGCATCTCTTGATTGGCATGTTGGTATCTTGCGTCCTGCCGGTGGAATTTCGAGACAAGGTCGCCCATCGTTCAAATTTGCTCCCGTTGATCACGGAACAATCCTTGATGGGTCTTCCAACACCGCTTTGCTGCTGGAAAAGTCCGCTCATAGCAAATTCTACGACATGACCTCGTCATCCGGTTTTAGGGAAAAAGATTTTCGTGGCCGTTTTGGCGGACAATTCGCCCCAGGTCAGCATACCAATTCCAGACGACTGGCACCCTTTACACCTGACGATTCTGACACCTACAACCGACCTGTCGGGGATGTAATTACTCGGGTTTCCCCTGACAATCCCAATGGAAGTGTTCAGTCAGATGAAACCAGTTTCGGAAGCGCTCACTCAGGCGTTACCTCTGGGGTGTTTGCTGATGGTTCTACACATAGTTTATCGAATACCATCAGCCATGAAGTAGTTAACACTTTGGGAATGTACAACGATGGGCGGGTTTTGAATCACGAAGACCTCTAATGCTCACCCTCCGGTTATCGCTTGGTAATCTCAAACATGCTAGTATTCTAACGCAGCCCAATTTTCGGTTGGTGCCATGGCCGCGCGAAGCGTTGGCCATGAATGGAGTAGAGAATGAACTAGTAGTGAATGAAGAGCGATTCGAAGCGATTTAGTTAGTCTGGAGAAGATCAATGATACGGTTTGTAGCATTAGGGTTAATTGGTGGCATGCTCCTCGCTTTGTCATTAGGATGTTCGGACGATCCTTTGAAGAAACAAGTTCTTAGGGACTACAAATCAAATCTAAGAAAAGTCCACTTTTGCTACACAACTTATATGGTCAGGCATGGCGACGTTGGGCCAGAGAATAAAGAGCAGCTGATAGATTACCTGAAAACCGATCCAACTGCGATTCATATCATCAAGCAGGTTGGCCTCACGCCAGATACGGTCGACGATATCTTTGTGTCTGAACGCGACGGTGAGCCGTTTGTCATTCGCTATGGGGTGGTCGACCGTGAAGATGGCGGGGACTATCCAATTGTGTTTGAAGCGAAAGGTCAAGACGGGCTTCGTCTCGTCGCATTTCAAGATCCCAAAGAATGTGGCGAACAAGAGTACAATGACTATCTCGAAAATTAGTTAATCGTTAAATTGTCATTGAGTTGGTTCGATTTGCGGACTCGCAAGCGTTCGATGAAGGCGGACTCGCAAGCGTTCGGGTAGAGTTTGCAAACCCGATCGGGCTTTTCATGCTTTCCCCGTTTCCGGAAGTTTGGCACTCCAGCTGTTTTCGGTGGTGTTCGTGTCACGTCCAAAGGAAATCTTCATGCACCGAAACTTGATATCTCTTGCCTTAGCCTGTTTTTGTTTCGGTCAACTTTGTGCAGCTGAAACGAGCGATACCCAGGCTCAGAAAACAGAACAAGCGCCAAATGTGCTATTTATTTCTGTCGATGATCTGGCTTGTACGCTTGGATGCTACGGAGATTTGATCGCCAAGACTCCCCATATCGACCGTTTGGCAGCAAGTGGAATTTGTTTTTCGCGAGCCTACAATCAACTGCCGCTTTGCAATCCAACGCGCGCTTCAGTCATGACAGGACTGCGCCCCGACACCATCAAAGTTTACGATTTGGATCGCCACTTTCGCGACGAAGTTCCAAATGTCGTAACGTTATCGCAAGCTTTTAAAAATCAAGGGTACTTCGCTGGCCGCGTTGGGAAAATTTATCATTACAACGTTCCGGCTTCGATCGGCACCGATGGTTTCGACGATCCGCCGTCGTGGGATCAAACCGTTAACCCCATTGGTCGCGACAAAAAAGAAGAAGCCCTGATCACCAACCTGGAACCACACCGAAAAATCAGTGCTGCGCTATGTTGGCTGGCAGCTGATGGAACGGACCAGGAGCAGACCGACGGGATGATCGCAACCGAAGCCATCAAGCTGATGAAAGAGAAAAAAGACGAACCCTTTTTTCTTGGGGTTGGATTCTTTCGACCGCATACTCCGTACATAGCCCCGAAAAAATATTTCGACATGTACCCGGAAGACACACTCAGGTTGCCTTACGCTCCAACCGATGATCGAGACGACATTCCAACAGCGGCGTTTGCCCACAATTGTCCGGTGCCTCACTACAACTTGAAGAACGAAGCCGATCTTCTCAAAGCTACTCAGGCCTACTACGCTTGCGTCTCGTTTATTGACGCTCAAGTCGGGCGGCTGTTGAACGCTTTGGACGAATTAAATCTGGCTGACAATACCATTGTCGTTTTCTGGAGCGACCATGGGTACCATTTGGGCGAGCACAATGGAATCTGGCAAAAGCGAACATTGTTTGAACAATCCGCGCGTGCGCCGTTGATTATTCGGGCTCCTGGTCAGAAGGGAAATGGAACGGCTTCTCCGCGAATCGTCGAGTTCGTTGACATTTATCCAACTCTGACGAGCTTGGCAAAAGTCGAATCGCCCGCCGGTCTGGAAGGCCGGGATTTGTCACCGTTATTGAAAGACCCGATCGCAAAGTGGAACGGGCTGGCCGTTACTCAGGTCCTTCGTCCTGCTGACGAGCGCTTAAAAAATCAAGTGATGGGGTGCAGTGTTCGCACCAACCGTTGGCGTTTCACTGAGTGGGCAGAGGGCAAAGCAGGCGAAGAGCTTTACGATCACCACAACGATCCGATGGAGTTTAACAATCTGGCGATCAATCCAGACGCTCAAGCGATCCAAGTGATCAAGAGGTTGCGACCAATTTTACGCCGGCGAGCATCCGGAAAAGTCCCCTCAGTTCCTGTCAATCCGAAGCGACTGTGATTGCGACCATAGTATCTCGCCTCTCCGAGGCGAGATAGCAAGCCTCGGAGAGACGTTCGCGATCAACGTCAGGCTATTTATCTGTCGGCGACAAAGGCGCGACATTGCGAGCCGTCTTGTCCTTTTTGCGATGCCGCATGAAACGCTCATGCAGCTCCGCAACTTTCTCAGCATGCTCGCCAGCGACGTTTTTCTTTTCTTTCGGATCACTAGACAGATCGTACAGCTGCCAATCTTGTTTCGTCGGTTGCTTTCTCCCGTAGTGAACAACTTTCCAGTTTTCGAAACGCAATGCCCATTTATCAGTCCTAGGATTGTGCAGCGAATAAATATCCCGAACGGGTAAGGAAGATGAGTCCCCCATTAGTTCGGCAGAAAAATCATGGCCATCAAAAGCGGGGCCAGCTTTTTCAACTTTGGCTTTCACCCCGGCAAGACTTGCGATCGTTGGCAACCAGTCGACGATGTGGTGCACGGTGTCCGATTCACCAGCGCGAATTTTCCCGGGCCAGTTCACAAACGCGGGCACTCTGATACCACCTTCGTAAACCTGGCATTTCTCGCCTCGAAATGGAATCGGCTGGTTGAAATTTGTCAGCTTTAAATCAGATGGATACCGACCACCTTTCCAATTATTTTGCGGACCGTTGTCTGAGGTAAAAAAGATTACCGTGTTTTTTCGCTGCTGAGTCTTTTCCAACTCAGCGACGACTTGCCCGATCGCATGGTCAAGATGATGAAGCACCGCCAGAAAGAGCCTTTTCTCAGGATCTTGTTCCTGTTGAATCAAACCGCGCGGATCGTGAAACCATTTGATGTCGTCTTCATTGAGCCACCGCTGTGGATTCGACTTGTCCAGCTGCGTTGGCGTATCTACAAATTTCCCCCGTTCATCCAGCGGAGTGTGTGGAGCAAAGTAAGGCAGATACAAAAAGAATGGTTTGTCATGCTTCCGCCGAATGACCTGTATTGCATCTTCCGTAATCAGATCCGTAACGTGTTTACCATTTTCATATCCATTGATGATTTTGTGGTTGCGATGCCAGGTTTCAGAATATTTATCCTCCTTACCCGGCACCCGATATTGATGCACATAAGCTCCAACTGCTCCCGCCAACGCGCCGTAAGAGTATTCAAACCCATGGTTGTTGGGGCCATGCTCGGGCGAAGACCCAAGATGCCACTTACCGGTCAAGAACGTTCTGTATCCACCGCTTCGCAACATCGAAGCCACGGTCGTTGTACCAGCGGGAATGATCGGCTCGTTGGAAGCCCTTAGCCCAGTGGTGCCGAATCGGCCAGGGTAACGACCTGTCATCAAAGCCAAACGTGTCGGTGTGCATTGCGGCATCACATAGTGCTGGTTGAATTTCAATCCGTTGGCCGACATTCGATCAAGGTTGGGCGTGTAGACATTCGGATTGTTGTACCCAATATCACCCCAGCCTTGATCGTCCGTCACGATTACAACGACATTGGGCCGTTCACTTTCGTCGGTATTCTTTTTTAATGCGACTGCAGCTGTAGCTCCTGGCATCTCTGCCTTCAACGCGGGCAGCAAGCTACTCCAACAGGCAGTAAACAGAATGGAGGCGGTTCCAAAACGCTGCAGCCGAAGTGGCAACACCTCGAAAAATCCCAGAAACATAAATGGCCCCAACAAAGTCAATTCCGAAAACCAGCTCCAAATATCCCAGAGCAAAGGGTAATCAATCCTACACCGACCAACAACACCGCCCCCGATTGGGAATCAGTGTTTTGTTCCAGCGCGTTCCCAGGGGCTGATTACCACGCTGGGACGAATTACTTGGTGACTTGCAAAGGTGGGCGAGAAAAGGTGTCAAGGGCGAGAAAAGGTGTCAAGTACCGTTTTGGCGGGATAGGCAAGCTCGTCGTGCTCTGATATCCT
The DNA here is from genome assembly GCA_937942355.1 of uncultured Pirellulaceae bacterium. Lineage (GTDB taxonomy): Bacteria > Planctomycetota > Planctomycetia > Pirellulales > Pirellulaceae > Mariniblastus. The sequence goes on from CALDEW010000010.1 coordinate 4,813, forward strand.
TCTCCTTTTGTCGTTACTGGAGGTCTAGACATGGGCCGGGCTCCTCGAGCTGACATCGCAGGCGGGATCTACCACGCGCTTAATCGTGGCAATGCGAGGCATGATATCTTTTTCAAGCCGCAGGACTTTGAAGCATTTGAACG
>CALDEW010000011.1 GCA_937942355.1 uncultured Pirellulaceae bacterium
GGGCAGGACTCGTTGCCTCATCCACTACCTCCAACTTGGAACACAGCACTAGTTTAAAGTCCGCAACTAATTGTCTGATTTCTGACGTAAGCAGAACTTAGGTAGGTAACAGCGGAACTAGCATTGTACTTGGGGAAGGCAAGTTTCAGGGAAACTAGAGCTTGGGATTAGCGCGAAAAGGGCCACGCAAAGCCAATTGACTCGACCTACTAAAGAGGCTATTTAAGCGGGCAGATTAGTGCAATCCGAAAGAAGGGACAAGATTAAACCAAAACGCACTTTGAGCTATTTCCCAGCGTTTTTAGAAGTTTTAGGATGCCATTGGCTTTACTGCGTTGGTTGGTCGGTGGTGCGCAAACTACTGTTCTCCATAGAGTTCTGGGAACACGTCGACACTCAGCCCCTGCTTTTTGATCAGCGTTCGCATTCTATTTAGAAAATCAAACTTGAAGTTTGCGACTTGCTGTTCAGTAATGTTCAGCAGCGTGGCGGTATCTTTATTGGATTTTCCACGCACTATCAAGAGTTCTACACACTTCAGCTTGGTCCAATCGCTCTTTTGCTGCCAGTGCAGAAGTTGCTGCTCAAGGGCTTCAGCCACCGCACCGTGCTCAATCGCTTGGCGTTCGCCCGAGCGCGCGATACTGCTGGCAGGCCGTGCTTCGCCTTCAAGCTGCCAATGGCCACCGCTGGAACCTTCGCCGACCGACAAGGGGATAGCTGGACGACGACCCTCGCGCCGAAGATGATCAGTCATTTTGTAGGCACAAATCGAAAACAGATAGCTTTCCAACGAACGACGACCGTCGAAATTGGGAAGGCTGTTGAGGAAACCGATAAAAGCTTCTTGAACGATGTCTTCGCTGGCGGACCGATTAGAAAGCCTGCTATTGACAAACGCCAAAAGTCGACCCTCGTAGCGTTTAATAAGATCGCTCCAAGCATCGGAATCACTTGAGCGAATTCGTTTGACTAACGCTTGGTCGATCGCACTGTTTTTCTTCATGCTATCGCGGCAGCTTTTTCAAGAAGGAACCCAACGCGGCGTCGCTCTTGCCAGGGCTATCAGGGCGCTGTCGCCCCTCAACATCCAAATCGATCGCATCAACAGAAGGTCGCTGAGGCTGATCGCCAAGGTTAAGTGCACTGCCCATCATGCTGAGAGCAGGATTCATCGGCGGTAGCGATTCTAAAGCACTTATCGAAATGGATTTGTCAGGTGTCAAAAATTCTTCGTCGCCGGAGAATATGTCGCTCGGCGTTTCCACTTTATCAGTTGCATCAGCCGAACTTGATGGCTTGGAGGGATTCGTGGCTGGGTCCGGTTTCGAACTTGCGGCTGCTCCCTTTTTGTCAGCGTCTGGCTTAGAACGCTCTGTGGCCACGCTCTTGAGAGGTTTTCGGGCGCTCGATGGCTTGAGATCTTCCTTCTCGTGAGCGCCATCAATACGTTCAAACTGGACGGTTTCGTCCTTCTCTTCATTATTCTCACTGGCAGGCAGCTTCCCTCCACGCCCGGTGTCGTTAAGCCCAGTCTGGTCGGCGCCGTCAGCATTTTGGATTCCGCCAGCTTCATACATTGCCCGGAAAGTAACATTCCCTAGGGTCAACAATTCGTTTGGAGCGAGCCGCTGTTCGGAGCCTATCTTGCGGTTGTTGACGTAAGTGCCGTTGAGTGACCCTAAATCGCGGACGTAGAGATATCCGTCCCGATCAAATAGCTCTGCATGTCGGCGGCTGACCAATGCATGAGGTAATGTCAGATTGACGTCGCGTCCTCGGCCGATAACTGTCGGCAGCCTGAGATTGACTTCCTTGGACTTCGCATCGCCACCAACGACGACCAGCTTCACCTTGAGCATATTGGATTCCTATCTGTATTTGACGATTTACTTAAAAGCGCTACATCACGATATCAAGATGCCCGTCAAGGGCCGTATCTTAACAATAAACAGCTTCTTGTGGACCCAGAAAGTTCGTTAATCTGGCATTGGATATCCACTCAAGTACCATTTCGCTTTGAATTTCCTGTCAATTGCACATATTTCACTGTTGGTTAACAAACGAAGATGACATTTTGGCTGCCTCAGCAATTGAGGACGATACAAACTAACACAGCTCTCAGCGATTGCCAGACGTTTCGCGTCCCACCCTGCATGCTCAAGATTCAATAGCTCAAACTAAAGGATGGTCGTTGGTCAAAGATTAATTGGAGTCTGGGTACCACCGAAGCCCGCAAAACTTCCGGCGTTTCAGGTTGCGAGCCCGAATCGCGCGACGCGTTGGGCGTATCAATCATTTGGCCGTGACTGTGGCCACGAGATGGATGTTGTTAGGGGACGTAAGAGTCACCGCGGACGCATTAAACCAGATATCACCTACGGAACCAAAGAAAAACTGTTCAATTGGGCCAAACCATCGGCTCATTTGAAAAACATCCCATATATTCGTTACCGATTGCCACGATATGTGTATTGCAACCGATAGCGACTGCCCTATAATCTCAACCCTCATGAATGGGTCGGTTTTCAAAAGGGCCGATCAATTCTGGGTTGGGGAAAAGCCATCTTTTTTCCCAATGCGGGTGTAGCTCAGTGGCTAGAGCGTCACGTTGCCAACGTGAATGTCGACGGTTCGAATCCGTTCACCCGCTTTTTTAATAGGCAAGCTCAGCCTAAGCCCTGCTCTTGCGGCGGATCTTACTAGGTTATTTGCTTGCTTTTATAGAGAACGACTAAGTCATTCAGACATTTATTGATAGAATCATGCCGCCACTCGCAGCATGATTTTTTTTGGTTAGTTGCGATTGAGCAGAACTCAAGAACTCAACACACCGTCCCGAAAACACGGCGATCAGGAAAACAGGCATGAACACTGAGACTACCGAAGCTCCCGAAGAAAACAAAGCGCTCGACCTCAAGATTGACGTTAAAGAGAAGAGCGCGTGCGAACGCCACGTGACCGTCACGATTCCACGCGGCGACATCGAACACTACTTTTCGAAGCAGTTCGACACCTTGGTGCCGCGTGCGGAGGTCCCCGGTTTCCGGATCGGCAAAGCCCCACGTTCGATCGTTGAAAAGAAATTCCGCAAGCAAGTCGCTGACCAAGTCAAAGGGTCATTGCTGATGGACAGCCTGACTCAGATCAGCGACGAAGAGACCTTCTCAGCGATCAGCGAACCCGATCTTGATTTCCAAAAAGTTGAAATCCCCGAAGAAGGCGATCTGACTTACGAATTCAACATCGAAGTGCGTCCAGAATTTGACCTGCCGAAATGGAAGGGTTTGGAGCTGGAGCGACCCGAAAAAGAATTCGGTGATGCCGATGTCGACGCTGAAATCGTGGGCTTGGGCCGGCGCGTCAGCGATCTTGTTCCTGTCGATGAAGCGGTGGCTGCAGATGACTTCATTGTCTGTAACATCACTTCGACGTACGACGGAGAAGTGGTCGCCTCCGCAGAAGAGATCAGCATCGAAGTTAAAGACAAACTCAGCTTCTCCGACGCGACGATCGAGGATTTTGGCAAATTGGTCATCGGTAAAAAAGCCGAAGACAAAGTCACCGCCAAAGTCGAACTTAGCGAATTCACTGACAACGAAGAGCTGGCCGGAAAAGAAGTCGAGATCGAACTTGAGATTCTCGATGTCAAGCGTGTCGAAGCGACGACCGCTGACGCCGTCGCTGAACGCATCGGCATGGAAGTCGACAAACTGCGTGAGACGTTGAAAGGTTCCATGGAACATCGCTTGGCTTACGCTCAACGGCAAAAAGTCCGCGATCAAATCAGCCAGATGCTGACCGAATCCGCCGACTGGGAATTGCCACCAGAGCTATTGCGTCGCCAGTCGCGTCGCGAATTGGAACGTTCGGTACTCGAAATGCAATCCAGCGGTTTCTCCGAACAAGAAATTGTGGCCCGTGAGAATCTGCTGCGTAAGAACATTCTTGAAAAAACCGCGACGCTGCTGAAAGAACACTTCATCCTCGAGCGTATCGCCGAAGAAGAAAAGGTGGAGGAAACTCAGCAGGATTTCGAAATGGAAATCGCGCGGATCGCGGCTCAGCAAAACGACTCGCCGCGCCGCGTGCGAGCCAAACTCGAACGCAATGGCCAGATGGATTCTCTGCGTAACATGATCGTCGAAGGCAAAGTGATCGACTTGATTACTGAGAACGCAACGTTCACTGCGATCGAGTTCAAAGAAGGCGAAGACAACGATCTAGCCGCCGTCGAGTTCTTTGCCGGTGGTGAAGAGGTCGATATTCCCGTTGCCCAATACGCCGGTGGCGAAGAACCAGCCATCCCCGGTCTCAACGACGAATAACGGGCGTTTCTTTTTAGTATAAAAATGAGCCGTTTGGGAAATCTCCCAGACGGCTTTTTTGTTGGCTTGGGGCAATAGTCAAGGGGAATCTGGATAAGACACTACGTCTATATTGTCGTAGGTGGACCATTCCCTGAGTTGTAAAATGCCCATCCTCGGCAACCAACACATCCCGTCTTGCCCGAAATATGCGAAAGCGGTACTGTTGTTGGAAACGAAAGTGTAAATACGAGCGCCTCAGTGGCCTCATTGCATTGCCCCATACAAGGAAATTGTCTTGAACGACAACGCGCGAACACAAAACGGATCTCAGGGTCCGAAAAGTAATTTTGGCTTGGACACGAATCTGCCGGCAAGCTCGATTTCTTCTGGGCTAAATCCATTGGGCCAGCTATCCGCCCAAGAACGTTACGCTTTAGAAGCATCGTATGCTACTCAGAGCATGCAACGCCAACGCACGATGACACTCGGTGACCTTCTGCTGGAGAACCGCATCGTGTTCTTGCAGGGAGAAATTCACACCGGCAACGCCAACGAATTGGTGATGAAGCTGTTGTACCTGCAAAGCGAAAACAAAAAGAAGGGCATTAACTTCTATATCAATTCGCCCGGTGGAGACGTGATCGCGACCATGGCGATCTACGACGTCATGCAGATTCTAAGTTGCCCCGTATCCACGTTCTGCGTCGGCCAGGCCGCCAGCGGAGCGGCCGTATTGCTGGCCGGTGGCACCAAGGGATTCCGATACTGCTTGCCACATTCGCGCGTCATGATTCACCAACCGCACGGCGGAGTTAGCGGACAGGTCAGCGACATCGAGATTCAGGCTGATGAGATCCTTCGTAATCGTGCTGTTTTGGATGAGATTCTGGCAAAACACACCGGCCAACCGGTGGAGAAAATTTCCAAAGACACGCTGCGTGACTTCTTCTTAACGGCCGAACAAGCCAAGGAATATGGTTTGGTCGACCAATTAACGACACGTCAAGCGACCGATGAAGATGATGATGATTGATCCATCGCCAATCGCCTTTGGTAGCTATTTTGGCAGCCATTTTCGCAGTTAACAACAAAACAACCGATTCAATACATTCCGCGGTTTTCATGACCGCCGAATCAAAACCATTCACGGAGTAAACCATGGCATACGTTCCCTACGTAGTCGACAACACCGGACGCGATGAACGCGTCTATGACATTTACAGCCGCCTGCTGAAAGATCGCATCATCTTTCTGGGTACCCAGGTCACCGCTGACTTGGCCAATTCATTGGTCGCGCAGCTTCTGTTTCTTCAGTCCGAAGATCCCAAAAAAGACATTCACCTTTACATCAACAGCCCCGGCGGAAGTGTGACGGCGGGACTTGCGATCTACGATACGATGCAGTTTTTAAGCTGCGACGTCGCAACCTATTGCATGGGGCAAGCCGCTTCGATGGGTGCGATGCTGTTGACGGCAGGCGCCAAAGGAAAGCGATACGCGCTGCCCAACGCCAGCGTCATGATCCACCAGCCTCTGGCGGGCATGCAGGGCACGGCCGAAGAAATCATGATTCATCGCGCCGAATTACGACGCGTCAAAACTCGATTGAACAAGCTGCTGATGCACCACACCGGCAAAACTCTCGAAGAAATCGAAGAAGGCACCGATCGCGATAACTTCATGACCGCAGAAGAAGCCTTGGAGTATAACTTGATCGATCAAGTCGTCTCCAAGGTCGGCGAAACGGCTGCGGGCGAGTAGACGAAACCCAAAAAGTGCTGTCACTTCGACGCTTGCGCACTGCTGCCTATTAACTGACATTGCGACGCCGCTGGCGATTCCGCTAATAGAGAGCCTGTACACAGGTTTTTATTGAGCGATTTCCCATGCGGCTTTTTCTATCGATACTTGCGATCAGCGTAGTGCTGCCTTCGATCGGCTGTAGTTCCAATCTGAAATGCCGCCGCGAAACAGC
>CALDEW010000012.1 GCA_937942355.1 uncultured Pirellulaceae bacterium
CTCTCCATCCACTCCCCTCATATTGAGCCGCATCAACGCCAAAGTAGTCACGGACGGACTCGAACCGTCGATCGTCTGCTTGTAAGGCAGCTGCCTTCGCCGCTGGGCCACGGGACTGGTTGTTTTAGGTGCATCGCTCGCCGAGGCGGCGGCGAAGCGGAAGTCGTGGGGTTCGAACCCACAAGTCTTGCGACCGGCAGCTTTCGAAACTGCCTCCTGTCCAATTCGGGTGACTTCCATACATCTTGTAATCATCTATTTCTGGGCACGAAAAAAGCCCGGCGCTGCTAACAACACCGGGCTCTTCGACGATTCAAGTCTTTAATACCGGGTGTCAACGATGAGCGAAACACGTCATCGACATGCCGACCACGCTGCTGCGATCGTTGTTAGATGCCACGGAATTGCAGTGGGAGGTAACTGAAATTGATTGGTGGTGATGCATTGGTATTAGTTGTGTGAAGGTTGAGGCAAAACGGGAAATGCCAATTTTTTTCGTTGGATGTTGGATACAAACGCACGTTATGTCCCTTAAAGGACGCTTGGCAGAAACAAAGGTTCACCCACATTTAAAGAATATGGAATCTAAAGCTTCGTGTCCTACGAATACCTGAAAGTTGTCCGTCTCCACTTTCTAATTTTTTTGACAAGCATTTTATTGGTTTTCGGCATCGCCGTTGATTGGTACAATCCGGGTGATCAGCCTCTGTGGGGTCAAAATCGGTTTGAGAAAACTGGGAGCCACACAGTCGCGATCCTACATCTATGTTTGACAGCTTGTTTAAATTCAATGGAAGGAACCTTGAAATGAGGTCTTTAAACACTTTCGTAACTGCAATTTTGTTTTTCTCGGTCGCTCTTTTGGCGACGCTTCTTTTCTCCAATCAAGCAAATGCTCAGGCTGCGGCTCAATTCCGTGGCGTTCCCGCCTTTAGCAGTCCGGCTTACTACCCTTTCGTGATCGCGCTACCTCAAGATCGGCAGTGGATACGGAACACGCCCATCGAACAACGTCCGACTCGGCCTTTGCACATTTATGGAAACAGAGTTCGGCAGAGCTATACGGTTCGGCCAACTAATCGCCTTTTGCCAACCGCGCGAGCGACGGGAAGTCCATTGATGAATCGTCGATAGAAGCGCGACCAGAAACCAACTCCATCAGGACCTGCGCCGCTATGCTATCCCAAAGTACGTCTTTAAGAACGTTTTCCGATCGCCTTGCTGCTGTACGTATTGCAGCATCGACAGCAATTTATGTTGGTCGCGTTTTAGTTTTTCTGAGAGCAATACGTTATCGCGCAGCTGGTCGGTGAGTTCACCGTTGAGCGTGACTTTCAGCGGATGAAGCGATCCTTCGATCACGCCCCAACGTTTCATCATCGTCAGCGCCGTTTCCAATCGCCGGTCGTGCTTCTGCTTAAAGTGAAGTTTTTCTCGCAACCACTCCATCCCAAAGGCATCAATCTTTTCTGATTCATGCTCCAGGAAATGGTAAACGCGCTGATAAAATTCCGCGTCAGGGTTACTCCACTGGATGAACTCCATTTGCGTCGCGAGATCCCGTTGGTCATACATCAGCAGACATTCTGACGGCAAACCGTCGCGCCCTGCCCTGCCAATCTCTTGGTAATACGATTCGACTGATCCCGGCAAATCGGCGTGCAGCACGTAACGAATGTCGTCTTTGTCGATGCCCATGCCAAACGCATTGGTTGCCAGGACTAGGTGACCTTCTTCACGCATGAAAGACTCTTGTAATCGTTTTCTCTCGGTGCGGTTGAGATCTCCGTGATATATCAGATGAGGGATTTTCTTTTCCCACAGCTGTTCGCTGAAGGACATCAGTTTTCGGATCAACGTGAAGTACACGATTCCACTGCCTTCGACGCGCTGCCGTTGTGCAATGATCAGTTCAAGTTTCTCATCATCGTTGAAGACCGTTTCCACGCTCAGGCTGAGATTGGGGCGGTCGATTCCTTCGTGAAATATTTCTACGTCTTCGGCATTAAGGTCCAATTGGCGAATGATGTCGGTTTGGACGTCAGGTGTCGCCGTTGCCGTCAATGCGATGGTGCAAGGCGAACCGATCGCGCGCCTGATTTCCCCAACGCGCGTGTAGTCGGGACGAAAATCATGCCCCCATTGGCTGATGCAATGTGCTTCGTCGACCGCCAGCAGCACAACCGCGCGTCGATCCAACACGTCTAGGAACTCTTGCTTGCGAAAACGCTCGGGGGTGACGTACAGTAAATCCCATTCGCCTTCGGCGATCTCTTGGTAACGTTGCTCACGTTGGTGACGAAGAAGCGCCGAATTGACGAACGTCGCGCGCACCCCTTTACTCATCAGCGCATCGACTTGGTCTTTCATCAGCGCGATCAACGGAGATAAAACCAATGTCAACGGACGCTTCTTTGTCGGCGGCTTTGAGTCAGCGGCTCCCGTCTCTAGGTCTTTGAATGGGTCGGCTGCTTTGCATTGCCCTGCTGCGTCCAAGCGATTGGAAAACAGAATCGCTGGAATCTGAAAACACAAACTCTTTCCCATCCCGGTGGGCATAATGACCAGCGAATGTTGGTGGTCGAGCGTTCTTTGGATGATTCGTTGCTGCGGCCCGCGAAAATGGGTGTGCTTGAAATAGCGCTGAAGGATGTCTTGAGGTGATAGCAATGGCGGTCACTTATCTGTAGTCATGTAAACGGGGGACGGGGCTAATTTAGCACAATATCAAACGCCGGTTTGGAACGGATCAGGCAAAAGGAATATCCTAAGTCGGGCCAAACACGGTATTTCGCTAGCGGCGGGGATAGCTGGTTGAAATTGTGCGATACTTTCCCCCCAACTCGTCTGTGCAGCCTGCCCAAATTTCATAGAATATCAAGTCGGCTTAAAAAGGATTGAGCTGACGTTAAACACCAAGACACTCGCCCAAGAATAACAAAACCGGGATATGATTTCCGGCGTCTTCGAAAGGACTCTGCTATGCTTCGTTTGAGCTTCGCTTCTACCACAACTGGTATCAGTTTGAGGTTGTCCTCTATTGGCCTCATTCTTGGCTGCGTTTCTATGTTTGTGTTGCCTTCGAATTTAATGGCGCAACAGAACGAGACCAGTATCAAAGAGCTCTCTGCCAGAGGAGAGGTACCTTTCGAAGATCAGTTTTGGAAGTATCTGATCGGCAATAACTATAAGAACTGGGCGCCAGGGCCCGGTCAAACCGGCGACTTCTACACGGGCCAAAACCCTCATGGTGCTCTTTTGAAGATGTACCTCAACCGAACAGCTGCTGGCAGGACCAAAGATTTTCCAATGGGCAGCGTCATTATTTTGGAAAACTATCGCGCGGACCAATCGCTCAAGACGATTTCGGTCATGTACCGCACCGATGGATTTAATCCCGAAGGCAATGATTGGTACTGGGTGGACTACAACCCCGACGGAACAGTTGTTGAAGCACCTGTTAGCGGCAGAACAAACGTCAGCCAAGTCAGCGTCCATAGTGGCGGAGGGTTAAAAAAGACAATGGGTCGAGCCACCAACTGTATGAGCTGTCATCAGGGGGGCGAAGGACTGGACTTCGTCTTCTTCAATGACAAGTCGATGGAGGGTGGTACGCTCGGGTCGTTCGAACGTATGGCAGACAAGCAACCGGTGATGGAAGCACGCTGAAGCCAACAGAATTCTCAAAACAAGCCGTCGCAAAAAATCGCGCACTTGCCAGTTGCCACAGTTCGTGGCAACGCCAACAACTTAGGTGGAAGCTATTTCAGTTTTCAAGATGAGATACGCGTATCGAATCTGCGGAGTGCGACCTCTCAGATAAAATATCAACCGCAAATTTGGACCCGGTCTCAGTTCAATCCCCAGCCCAAGTATCCCCAGCCCAAATGTCGGACGAAGTTGTGAAATAAGTGACCTGCCTTAAGTCGAGTCTCGGCTTAGTTTTTCACTTTTTGGTTTTACTTTGAGCCTGATTTTTGGTTTTGCTTGATCTCGTTTTCTACTTCTTCGGCCAGCGTGTTCAACTGCTTCATCTGTTGTTGAAACGAATCATTTAGCTGCTCTGACTTCTGGTTGTACTCGGCCTGAAGCTTATCCATCAGTTTGCTCAGCTTATCACGATTCTTCATTGCCGCTGCGATCCCTGTGGATGCGACTTCTTCGGCCGCTTCGACGGAATCTTTATAGGCCTCGCCGGCAATGTCCTGCAGTCCATCCAAGCTTTTCAAAGGTGCCGACTTCAAGCCGTCGGTGGCTTCTTTGATTCCGGCTTCGATCATTTGGCCGATCGGCATCTTGCTGAGCATATCCAAATTTTTGTCGATCAGTTTACCAACTTCTTCGGCAGATAGGTCTTCTTGATTCAGTTGCCCCGTCAGCGCTTTCATCTCTGCTTCATAGTGCTTTGACCATTGGCCCCACTGTCGGTTTTGTGCCTCGGCCCATTTTTCGGTCCGGCCCTGAACCTGTTTTGCCCAAGCTTGCCAGTCTTGGCCATGTTCATCGGTCCAGCCTTTCAGGTTATCACCGTGCTCGTCCATCCACTTCTCCAATTGCACAGAGAATTCTTTGCTGACTTCGCCGACTTGTTCTGCCACATCATCCATCGTTTCACCGATCGCTTCGGCAGCGCCGCCGGCGGCATCACCGGCGCCTTGGATTTGTTCGGCTACATCGGTTGGCGGTTCTTGAGCCTGTGCGGTGGAGGCGTTTGTCAGACCTAACAGTCCGCTAAGGGCGATCGAGAGAATATGGGAGCGTTTCATCTTATTTTCCATTTAGCGCAGGTTGCAATTTGTTCAGAGACAACTCAATCTTTTCGCGCAGACGCGCACAAGGCAAGCTATTCGCAGAAGATAATGGAATATTGGCCTTAAAACCGAGACGCAGACACTTTTAATCTACGTTGGTTGATTAAACGATCGCTTTGTCGGAGATATCCTTGCGACACCAAGCCCCATCCCAGCGGATGCATTTCACAGCCTCGTAAGCTCGTAGTTTCGCGTTGCTGACCGAAGACCCCAGGGCGGTCACGCCTAGCACGCGTCCACCATTGGTGACAACTTCTCCCGCTTCGTTGTGCGTGGTGCCTGCGTGGAAAACTTTGACGTCTTCCAGTTTTGCGGCGTCCTCCAAACCACGAATGACCTTTCCTTTTTCGTAGGCGTCAGGATAGCCCTCCGATGCCATCACGACGCAAACGCTGGGACGATCGTCCCATTCCAATTCACCGATCTCCGACAGCCTCCGGTCGACCGTCGCCTCGATAACGTCGACGAAATCTGTTTTTAGTCGCATCAGCATCGGTTGGCATTCGGGATCACCAAACCGTACGTTGTATTCCAGAACTTTTGGCCCGTGCGGTGTCAGCATCAACCCTGCATACAGAATTCCGCGAAACGGTTGGCGTGATCGTTTCATGACATGCACCGTGGGCACCAATACATTGGATTCGACCCAACGCAAGGTTTCATCAGTAATCGAAGGCGTCGGGCAGTAAGCTCCCATGCCGCCGGTATTGGGGCCTTGGTCATCATCGTAGGCGCGTTTGTGATCTTCGGCCGGCGGCAAGGTCAGAATCGTCTTGCCATCAGTGATCGCCAGAATACTGGCCTCGCCGCCGGACATGCGTTCTTCGATGATCAGTTTGTCTCCAGCGGAACCGAACTGGCGTTCCCGCGCGATCATGTCGATGGCCTCGAGCGCATCGTCGCGCGTTTTGCAAACGATCGCCCCTTTGCCAGCGGCCAGTCCATCCGCTTTGACCACCACCGGGCAATCTTCGGGTGTTTCAGAATAGCGTTCATTAATAAACACTTCGGCGGTCGAAGCGTCACGAAACTCTTGAAACTCGGCCGTTGGCACATCGGCGGCGCGGAGGATGTTCTTGCAGAAAACCTTGCTACCTTCTAACTGAGCGGCGGCCTTGCTGGGACCAAAAATCTTCAGTCCCGAATCGCCGAATGCGTCAACGATTCCGTCGCACAAGGGAACTTCGGGACCCACGATCGTGAGGCCGACCTCGTTTTCTTTTGCGAACTTCACCAGTCCATTGATGTCGCCAGCCCCAATATCTACGTTTTCGGCATCCATTGCTGTGCCGGCGTTTCCCGGTGCGACAAAAACGCGATCCACGCGCGGACTCTGTGCGACTTTCCATGTAATGGCGTGCTCGCGCCCGCCATTGCCAATTATCAGGACTTTCATCTTTTGCCGAATCAAAGAGGGAATCAGGTGGTTAAATAATTAGGGGAATTCTATCGCCGCATGTGGACAATGTCAGTGCCCTTGTTGGCGAAGTTTCTTACGAATTGGACATTGCTGGGTTATAATAACGACAATCGGCATTGCCACGCCGCCACTTCCAAATAGAAACCCTTCAAGGGCAAGATATGAAATTTTACCTTCCTGCAATTCAACAGATGTTGGTTATCGCCATCTGTGGCTTGTTTGTATGTTGTTGCGCCACCGCGGTCGACGCCCAAGACGGCTGGGGTACGCTCAAGGGACAGGTCGTCATCAGCGGTGACGCACCAGAAATGCCGCTGGAGAAGGTCGACGATCACCCGGATAAGTCGATTTGTTTGGTCGATGGTGAATTACCCAAAGACGATAATATCGTCGTGGACGAAAATGGTGGGCTCCGCGATGTGTTCGTGATGATGTATGTCAAAGGCAAAGGCGCAGATGCTCCCATCCACGAATCCTATTCTAAAGACGATGAAGAGAAAGAGCTTTCCATTGACAACGTGAAATGCCGATTCGTTCCGCATGCGTTGTTTGTGCAAACTGGAAAATCAGTGCTGCTGAAGAATTCCGACACCGTGGGGCACAATTGCCAAGTTACGACTTTCAACAACGAATGCAACGTAAATTTGCCAGCCGGTGATAGCGTGCCAGTCAAGTTTGAGAAGTCGGACAAAATCCCAGGGATCGTCAATTGCAAAATGCACGAATGGATGGATGGTGTTGTGTTGATTCGAGACAATCCCTACGTCGCGATCACCGATGGTGAAGGCAAGTTTGAGATCAAAAATGTGCCTGCGGGCGAATGGGAGTTTCAGTTCTGGCACAAGAAGTCTGGTTACATGAAGAAGCTAGAGTCGGGTACTTATAAATTTGGCCGAAAAGGACAAGCCGAAGTGAAAATTTCCAATGAAGGCGAAACCGACATGGGCCAGCTTGAATTCCCCACGAAGGCTTTTAAGTAGATCCTTCATGCAGATCCGACTATATTTCACCGCCGCGATGAAGTGGTTCATGTTGTCTGTTATTTTGCTGGCGGTGGGTTGCTACGAACGACCCTCGGCCGAGCGGTTAGAATACGATTCAGATGCGGTGCAGGCGTTGCGCCAAGAAATTAAAAGCGTTGACTGGGATGAGTGATTGGTCCCCGTATCGCCAAAGGCTGTTTCAATATCGCATACTTGAGGAGCTTGCCTTGTTTTGGCAACAGGCTAAGCTGCTTGCCTGCTGAAAATTCAAGTACTAAACACACCCCAAACCACCCAGCGAAGAGAACTTTGAAGCACGCCATCGCAAAACTGGTATTCGCTCTCACCGCGTTGATGACGCTCGGGTGCGGCGAAACATTGCCGCCGGCGTACAAGTTGAACTCCGTCGAATTTCTCAGGCAAGAGAAATTGTTCCTCGGCAGCGGAGAGCACTTTGACGATGCTTATAAACAAGAAATTGGTTCGATCCTCACCGCGCTCTTTGGGACGCCCAACGAACCTTTGGTTCCGGCCCTGCTGGGTGAGGATGATCCGGTGCTTGAGGTGATGCGGCCTGAGAACATCAACATGGCTGCCGGTCCGGTCAGTTTGGATTATCACGGTAAAGGCGGTGGGCTGTATCGCCAACATTGTTCGCACTGCCACGGGATCACTGGCGATGGTAATGGTCCGACGGCAGCGGCTTTGAATCCTTACCCGCGCGATTTCCGTTTGGCGAAGTTCAAATATAAATCAACCCCGCTGCGCTCGGTGCCAAGGGACCATGATCTGACTAAAGTCTTGGTCAACGGAGTGCCGGGAACGTCGATGCCTTCGTTTGGTACGCTGCCTGATGGCGAGATCGCGGCGTTGGTTGACTACGTAAAGTTCCTGACCATTCGCGGCCAGTACGAACGGTACTTGATGGCTGAACTGAGTAACTTGGACGATGGCGAGCCGTTGATTGATTTGAAGTTGGCTCAAAAATACCACCAGTTGGCGGCAATTGAACAGCCCACCGAACAGCAGGAAGAAGAGCTTGAAGAAGTCGAAGAACAGCATCTAGATTCGATGTGGGGTGTTGTTGGCGAACGATTGATGGAGGATGCCATCGAGCGGTGGGTGGATGCAGACGATAACGAAACCGAGATTCCTGAGGCTCCAGATGCATTTGATTCCGGCCACGATGGGCATCGTGATTTCGTGGCAACGGGGCGGGAGTTGTTTTACACGCGCGGCAACTGTGCCCAGTGTCACGGCGATACCGGCGTGGGCAATGGGCAAATAGAGAGTTTTGATGATTGGGCCAACGATTGGATCAAAACGCCGGGAGTGAATCCGTTTAATCCCAAGACCTATAAGACCTTCACAGAGGCGGGGGCATTGCCGCCTCGGCCGATCAAGCCGCGTAACCTTACCGAAGGAAGATATCGCGGTGGAGGACAGCCAGAAGAGATCTTTTTGCGGATTACCAATGGGATCGAAGGCACGCCGATGCCCGCCACGCCGGCGTTGACTTCGGACGAAGTTTGGGCGCTGGTGGCGTACGTGAAGTTTCTGCCCTATGGCGATGTGAACGAATTGCCGGATAGACAGATTAATGAAAAGGCGATCGCGCGGTAGGCGATCACGGCATAGCAGATTGCCGAGACTGACCAAGACGTTTGTTTTTACTTTTGACGGGACTGATACGTGTCACGATTGTGGAGCCTACTTTTTTACTGCGTTCCCGTTTTAGCCACGGTCACTTTTCTAATGGCGATTAACGGCGTGTGGCCGTTTGCCGCCTGCCAAATGCCGCCTTCTTTGAGCACCGCCGGCGAAACAATCGACGGACTGTTTAACGGAATTCACGTGTTGGCTGTCATGATACTGCTGGGAACCGGTGGTACGATTGGGTATGTGCTTTGGCGATTTGACCATCGACGAAACCCCGAAGGCAAAGCTAAGTACTTCTCGCATAATTCGGCGCTTGAGTTTGTTTGGACGTTGATCCCGGCCATCATTCTTGTGTTCCTTGCCTTTTATCAAATGAATGCCTGGTCTGAAAACAAAATGGTCCGCCCGACAACAATGGTCAGCGGCATTGAAACACAAACGCCGCCGATGGTGCTGGTGAAAGCCAAACAGTTCGGCTGGGAATTTCACTATGCGGGTGCTGATGGCGTCGTCGAAACGGCGGACGATCTTTATGTTGAGGGGCTGTTGGTGGTTCCGCGCGGGCAAGACGTTGTGTTGCAATTGGAGAGCCGCGACGTGATTCATAGTTTCTTTGTTCCTGAACTTCGATTGAAGCAAGACGTCGTGCCAGGCATGCGTCAATTCGTGTGGTTCAACGCAAACGAAACAGCTGAAGTTGACATTCTTTGCACGGAATTATGCGGTTGGGGCCATTACAAAATGAAAGCTCGTTTGCGAATCGTCGAACCGGCTGAGTTTGAAACTTACATGGAAGGTTTAGAGGCGACTTACGAGCCGCCGCTGGCATCGGCCACGAAACAGCCGACATCAATGTCTGTTGCAGACGCCGGAGTGACACGTGACTGAAATTTCAACCGATGATGCGAGCTCTGTGGCGGGGCGCTCTCCCAACAGACTGCGACGGTTTTTGACTTCGTATGTGTTTTCTACCGACCACAAAGTCATCGGAATTCAGTTTCTGTTTTCGTCGTTGATTTGGTTGGGGATTGGAGGGCTGTTGGCGTTGGCCGTTCGTTGGCAGTTGGCGTGGCCGTGGAGCAACATGCCGCTTTTTGGCAATGCTCTGTTTGCGGACAATGGCGGACAAATTTCTCCCGAGTTCTACAACACGCTATTTACTATGCACGCGACGATCATGATCTTTTTTGTCGTGATCCCAATTTTGTCGGGCGCGTTTGGGAATTACTTAATCCCTTTGATGATTGGCGCTGAAGATATGGCGTTCCCGACCTTAAATATGGTCAGCTATTGGTTTATGTGGCCCGCGTTTGTTTGCGTCATCGCGATGCTGATGGTGCCGGGATACGGAGCCAGTAGCGGATGGACATCGTACCCGCCTCTAAGCGTGCTTGAGGGCGCGACATCCACGGAAACGGCGCAGACGTTGTGGGTGATGGCGCTACTGTTTGTTGGGATTTCGTCGATGATGGGCGCCATCAATTACCTCACGACCATCATCCAGATGCGTGCTCCGGGCATGACGATGTTTCGGATGCCCATGACGGTGTGGGCGATGTTTGTGACGGCGTTGATGCAAGCCTTTGCCCTGCCGGTGCTGACGTCGGCGCTGTTGATGCAGTTGTCAGATCAGATTTTCCAAACAGGATTTTTTCTTCCCGAGAACGCATCGGCCAACAACATGGCGTCGGCCAGTGGAGGAGGCCAAGTACTGCTTTGGCAGCATCTGTTCTGGTTTTATTCGCATCCGGCGGTCTACATTATGATCTTGCCCGCGATGGGGATGGTGTCGGATATGCTGGCGTGTTTTTCGCGCAAACCCCTGTTCGGTTACAAGCCGATGGTGTTTTCGATTCTGTCGATTGCCAGTTTGGGGTTCATCGTCTGGGGCCATCACATGTTCATCTCAGGGATGAGCCGCATGTTGGCGGTTTCGTTTATGGTGTCGACGATGTTGATCGCGTTGCCCAGCGGGATCAAGGTGTTTAATTGGATCGGAACGATGTGGGGCGGGCGGCTTCATTTGACGACGCCGATGTTGTTCAGCGTTGGGTTTGTTTCGATGTTCATCATTGGCGGTTTGTCGGGGATCGTAATGGCGGCACCACCGGTGGACATCGTGATTCACGATACGTACTACATCGTTGCTCATCTGCACTACGTTCTGTTCGGGTCCAGCATTCTGGGCGTGTTTGGAGCGATCTATTTTTGGTTCCCCAAGATGTTTGGCCGGATGATGAGCGATGGATTGGGGAAGATTCATTTTTTCCTCACCTTCATTTTTCTTAACGGTACGTTTTTTCCGATGCATTTTTTGGGACGCATGCCTCGCCGGTTGGCGGACCCCTATGTCTACGACAGCTTGAAAGATCTGATGCCGCTGAATCAATTTATGACGATCTGTGCCTTTTGCATGGGGGCAACGCAATTGATTTTCGTTGGCAACTTCTTCTTCAGTATGTTTTTCGGCAAACGTGCTGAGGAAAACCCTTGGCGGTCCAATACGTTGGAGTGGACGGCCACCAGTCCGCCGCCACACGGTAACTTCTTAACTCAGCCGGTCGTCTCGCGCGGGCCCTATGAGTACAGCCATCCCGACCGAGAATCCGATTTCTGGCCGCAAACGGATCGCGTATAAAAGTTCGTAGTGAACGAAGCCATGAGTCCAGCCCCTCCATTAAACGTGGGTCTCGCAATGCTGTTACGTTGGTATTGGACTCGTTGCCTCATCCACTACGACCGAATTGACCCAAATTTTCGGCTTCTTTGAAACCTTGAAACGGATGTGAAAATTTCACAAAACAGAAGATTAATCGCTCCAACGTGGCATTTAGTCACTGCTCATCTCTGGCGCGTTTCGTTAATATATTGTGATGTCCACTGCCCCTGAAAAAACCAGTTCTGCCGCTCCACAAGACGTGACTGCTCCGAATTCCGATTCGCGTGTGCAGGCTTACGTTGAACTGACGAAGATGCGGATCTCGGTGATGGTTTTGGTAACGTTCATCGTTGCCGCCGCACTGGCCGCTGATGTGATGCCCAGCCTTTCAATCATGTTCTGGGGATCGCTGGGGATGATGTTCGTGTGTGCCAGTGGCAATGCGATGAACATGTTCCTGGAACGCTATTCTGATTTTCTCATGCCAAGGACTGCCAACCGACCGTTGCCGGCTCAGAAGCTTTCGGCCACCGAGGTGGCTATCTTTGGTGCAGCGACGATTGGCATTGGAACTGCAATTCTGTTAGTGACCGTAAATTGGCAAACCGCGCTATGTGGATTTGCGAACTGGGTACTCTACGTCGCGATTTATACTCCGATGAAACGTAAGACTTGGTTCAATACCGAAGTCGGTGCGGTAGCGGGGGCGATGCCAATCCTGATTGG
>CALDEW010000013.1 GCA_937942355.1 uncultured Pirellulaceae bacterium
GATCTGGTTCTTCCATTACGGGGCAAGGGAACCAGGTCTTTTTTTGCGCCGTTCAATGGCAGAGGTTGAATTCTTCTAAACATTCTCGCAACGCAAACGAGAGAAAGCCCACCTATTAAACAGTCACATCGAAGAAACGAACTCTTACCGCTCGAACAAAACAAGCGTCACTCGGTTCTTGGGTGTTAGCTCGGGCGAGGACGAATAGGCACGAGGCTCTAACTCGCAGAGGCTGTGATTTTTTGCATCCTGTGTTTGTAGTACCGCCTTTAGGCGGAATCGAGCCTGAGCAAAGTAGAGGAATTCCGGTTAAAACCGGTACTACCAGCGGTGCAAATGCCTTAGCGAAGCACATGTCTAAAAAATTCACAGCCTAGCAGTGAACGACTTGGTTACGACCGGCTTTTTTTGCCCGGAAGAGGGCTTTGTCGGCTCGCGATATCAGGTGCTCTGGTGTTTCGGCATCCATAGGGTATCCAGCGACACCGATGGAAACGTTAATTGCTCCAAGCGGTTGGTTGCGGTGCGTGATGCTCATTTCAGCCACTGACCGTCGAATCGTTTCGGCACGATCAAGGGCCTCCTTCAAGCAAGTGTTGGTCAGCACGACAAGAAACTCTTCGCCACCATACCGACATGCCAAATCTACGCTACGCACTGAGTTGTTCAATAACGCTCCAAACTCGCGCAAAACCAAATCACCCGCCTCGTGGCCGTAGCTATCATTGAATTGCTTGAAATAATCGATATCCAGCATCATCGCGACGACCGTTTCGCCTTCTTGGTCGGCCCGACAGAATTCTCGTTCCATGTTGTCCAGCAAAAAGCGCCGGTTGTACAATTGCGTCAATGGGTCGCGGGTCGATTGGTGCTGCAACGTTTCTCGAAGCTTCAAGTTCGCAATCGCTAAGGCAACTTGATCGCCAGTGATCTGAGCCAATCTTCGATCAAGAAATTGCTCGTTATCGTATTCAGACTGCTTGGATGGGTAGCAAACGTTCAATACGCCAAGCACTTCACCGTAGGCCATCATGGGGGTACAAACGTAACCGAACTTAACATTGCAGTTTTGCGAATTAGGGCACAGCGTTCCATTCTGACAGCCTGATTCGACATGCATTTTTCCGCGTCTCAGCGCCCAGCAATCATCTGGGGCAAACATCCGATCGAGGATGGCTTGGTCTCCCCAGCTAACAAAGGGTTCGACCACGTTGCGAGACTCACTCATCAAACAGATCGAAACCGATGCGTCGGGAAACAACTGCTGGCCGTAACGTTTTAAGATCGGGTGCGTTTCATTGATCGTTTTGCAGACTTGGAGATGGTCGTTGAATTCATTAAGCAAATTAATTTCGCGTGCGGAACGATCCAGTTGACGATTCGTCGCCTCAAGCTTTTCAGAGTCACGGCGCTGTTCGGTAATGTCGACGCTGCTTCCGATGAACCCCATGAACTGACCGTTATCGTCGTATTGCGGTTCCCCCAGATCGAGCACATTTCGGTACTCGCCGTCCCAGCGCTTAAGCCGGTATTCCACTCGGATTGACTTCCGAAGCCTCAACGATTCGCCGGTTGAGTCCATCACCCATTGCCGATCTTCGGGATGCAATTTATCGGCCCACGCGTCGCTTAGTGTTTCGGAGTTTTTGAGCCCGACGAAGTCTAACCAGCGTTTGTTGTGATATATGGGGACTCCGTTTTCATCGATTCGCCACAGCATCGCCGGAGCTTCGTCGAGGACGCTCTGCCAAAAGTTGATTTTTTTGAATGACGGAGCGTTCATGTGGACGGAATGGCTAAACCAAATTCGGCAGATTAAGAATTTGTGGAATTTATGAATCGGGAACAGTTATTTGTTCTTACATTGCAATTTTTGCCACCGTGGAATGCCTTTTGCAAAAGCTGCTATATATTTCACCTCACCTCTAAATAAGCCGAACAACTGTTAAAACCGGCACCTTTCAGTCGGAAGCACCCTTGCAGATATTGTACGAATGCAACGAAATGAGCGCTTCGAAAGTTATCGAAGCGCACACGTAGCGGCAAAGACTGCCAGAGGAAAACAAAACGACTTGCAATTAGAATCCTCACTTGGACAAGACAATTAATCCATACAGTGGCGTTGGTCTCCTTCCAATCGAACTAGTTTTCCGTGCCCAACCACCGAACTGAATATTGTAAGCCATTTGCTAAAAACTTAACTTTTAGCGGCGTTGTCAAATTGAACCTGCGATTATGATGATGCGGAGGGGACTCAAGTAACTGTCAAAAGCCGTAGGTCTGACCAGAATCAGTTTCGTGAGTGTTTTGGCAGGTGGCTCCGGTGATAACATCATGGTCCTCTGCACCCGTTTTCTGGCAAAGAATCTTGGTGCGTCTTTATCAAACGATATCTAGCACTATTCTCGCTCAATGGCAAACGCGCTTAGCATCGCGATCTATTCGCATTACTTCAGTCCCGAAATCGGTGCGCCATCGGCACGGGTTTACGAGCTAAGCCAACAATGGCTTCAGACCGGCAATTCCGTACAAGTCGTTACTTGCATGCCGAATCACCCAACTGGGAAAATTGCACCTGGATACGCACCGAAGTGGTACCAGCAAGAGACGCTCGATGGAGTGAAGGCACACCGCAACTGGACTTATATCACACCCAACAAGGGTTTTTTCAAGAAAACAGTTGGACACATTTCATTGGCCCTTAGCAGTTGGATCAATCTTAGGCGACTGAGCAGACTTGACGTTGTGATTGGTACCTCTCCAACTCCTTTTGCGGCATTTGCGGGGTTGATTGCGGCGAAACAACGTAACGTCCCTTTTGTCATGGAGGTTCGCGATTTGTGGCCCGCAATTTTTGCCGAGCTTGGAGTCATCAAAAACAAGCGGATTCTTCGCATGTTAGAACTGGGCGAAATGTGGCTCTACCGACAGGCAACGCAAATCGTCACCGTCACAGAAGCTTTTCGACAAGACCTTATTAGGCGCGATATCCCTGCCGAAAAGATCACAACTATAACCAATGGTGCTGACATCTCATTTTGGCAACCCCTGCCCAAACCAGCCGACCTTGCCAAAGAATTGAAACTGGAGGGGAAATTTGTCGTTGTATATATCGGAGCACATGGTGTATCACACGCATTAGAACGGGTCATTGATGCCGCCAGTCTTGTGGCAGACAACGAATCAATTCACTTCCTTTTTGTGGGTGCTGGATCACGGAAAACAGTCATCCAAAAATATGCGGTCGAACAAGGGCTTTCAAACGTTACTTTCCTTGCACCTACAGACAAGCAATGCGTTAAGAAGCTTTACGCGCTGGCAGATGTTTGTCTGGTTCCACTGCGTGACATTTCCTTGTTCGATGGATTTATTCCGTCAAAAATGTTTGAGATCATGGCGATGGCGAAACCTACTGTTGCTTCGCTGCGCGGTGAAGCTGCTGAAATTTTTGAACAAGCTCAATCGGCTGAAATCGTCGCTCCAGAGGATAGCGTAGGAATCGCCGATGCAATCTTGAAGCTTCAATCAGCCCCCGGTCATACCGAACAACTCGCTGAAAACGGTCGCGCCTTTGTCGCAGCAAACTATAGTAGAAAGCTCTTAGCCGAACGCTATTTAACCGTGTTACGCAACGCTATTCGGGACCATAACGCAGTATGAATGTTCTTGTAATTGGCGGCACAGGGTTTACCGGTGCCTTTGTCGTCCGCACTTTGCTCGCGCGCAACTATTCTGTGACCTGCTTGGTCCGTCCAACCAGTAATTTAGAAGACTTCCCCACTAAAAACGTCAAAGTCATCCAAGGCGACATGGGCAATCGCTTAGATCTTACCACCGCATTAGCCGGGAAAGACGCGCTTGTTTATGTGGCGTCCTTAGGCTTTGGTCATGCCGACGGAGTGGTTTCGGCTTTGCAAGATAGTGGTGTCCGCCGCGCGGTGCTGGTGAGCACAACAGCAATGTTTACTCAACTCAACTCAGTCAGTAAATCAGTGAGAGTCGCCGCTGAGAAAAGCATCACCGACAGCCCACTGGACTACACGATTCTTCGTCCCACGATGATTTACGGAACTGGGAAAGACCGTAACATGTGTCGCTTGATTAAGTACATCCAGCGTTGGCCAATAATTCCAATATTTGGTAACGGCCAGTCCCTTCAGCAGCCAATCCAAGTCGAAGATGTTGCCAATGCCATCGTGAACGTTCTACCAAATGCAGAAACGTATCGAGAGGCCTATAACATTTCAGGTGCCGCGCCTCTTACGTATAACAAAGTTATCGATGTAGTTTCTTCGGGCTTACAAAAACGCATTCTCAAACTGCATGTCCCTTACAAACCTGTAGCCTGGATGTTACGGAGAGCAGAGTCGATTGGAATCAAACTGCCGATTAAAGCCGAACAGATCTTACGGCTGAATGAAGACAAAGCATTCTCACATGAAAAGGCCGCTGAAGACTTTGGTTTTCAATCGCGCGACTTTGAGACGGGCATCAAGTCTCAAATCGAGGAATTTATGTCAAGCAGTTAGCTCGGTGGTATCCGAACGACTGAGCAAGCCAACAGTGACAATATCAATTGATAAGATGCATTTCTCACCATTCCGGACAGTTGGTTTGTATTTTGGCAGAGGCGTAAGGCGAGTTAGGAAATTGGTTAAATGCTTAGAAGTTATCCGCTTTCTTTCGCAAAATTTTCGTTTCAAGTATAATTTTGTCTGCGAGCCGTTGGTGCCCTAATAAAACTTGGCTACATAGCTATCACTCCTCAGTTCTTTTCGAAAATAATTAATGAAAGTCTTAACTGCCAAGGGTTGGCAAGACGGCGTGCTCGACGAAACAATCCACGCTTGCACGGTGCGGGTTCAAGTTCGGGCGTGGTTTCGTCACCGAAAAGTATCAGGTGTTTACTTTGAAAGAAGCGCTTCGATTGGCGGCTTGATCGGCTACTACAAAAAAGTTGGAATGCGAGATGTATTTCGAAAGATTGTATCGCGACTATCCGAACGAAACAGAAACTCCCGCTTCATCAGCACCGGCATCGGCACAATCGTCTCGGCGGGGAAGGATTCGAACTTTAACGAAGGCGATATTGTTTCTTTCGTGGCACCGAACCACCCTCGCGCGATGTCTCGCATCGTGCTCGATGACAGGTTGGTGCGAAAAGCCAAATTGAAAGAATCCCAACTCGCTCAAGAGTATTCTGACCAAGACGTTTGCATTGAGAATCTTGATGTTCACTTAAATTCGATTCAAGGGTGGCATCTTTACTCAGGATGGCCCGTCGAAAATCTTGCTGTCGACAAACTATGTGCCAAAACCTTGGAAATTGAGACTTCAGCGTCAGCAATACCTAAACCCACAAGCATCGAAGAAATTTCCACTCGCCGAAGGTCGACGGCAAACGAGAACTCAACCAAACCTACCGCTTCACTTTTCGGTTACGGAAACCATGCCAAAACACTTATCATTCCGTCGATCTCGAAACTGTTTAATGTGAATCACATTCACGAGATTGATCCGCTTCAAATGGGCCGCTCGCCATCAATTACTTGGGACACTTCACCCAATTTTTCCGACGACGAAAAACCAAGCGTCTGTTTTGTCGCGGGATATCATCACACCCATGCCCAAAACGCAATCGAGGCACTCAAGCGTGGCGCTAAGACGATGGTTGAGAAGCCAACCTGTACGACATGGGAACAGCTTCAGCAATTTCGCGAAGCTTTAGAGCGGTACGCCCCACAAGTCTACGCAGGTTTTCATCGACGTTACTCGAACTTCAACCCAATGCTGGCGGAAGATCTTGAAATCCAACCCGGTGACCCGGTTAACTACCACTGCATCGTTTTTGAGGAACCGCTACCGCGTTTTCATTGGTACGGTTGGCCAAATTCTCGAACTCGCATCACGTCCAATGGCTGTCACTGGATCGACCACTTTATGTTTCTCAACGATTTTTCGAAGATTGTAAAGCACTCAATTATGAGTCAGAGCCGAGGCACAGTTCTTATTGGGTTGGAAGCAGAGAACGGAGCTGGTTTCTCCATGACTTTAACTGACGAAGGTAGCGCTCGCCAAGGCGTTCAAGACCATGTCCAATTCCGTTTGCGTGGTAGAACCGCGACAATCGATAGCGAAAGGACTTACGTTTCAGAAAGCGAAAATCGAGTCCTCAGACGCGCTTCGGTCAGCGGGCTTAAAGCACGACGAGACATGTACAAAATCGTCGGGCAAAAAATGCTCGACGACGAACCGGGGGAAACCGACTCGCTGTTCGCAGCCGCTGAAATCTGCCTAAAACTGGAAGAAGAATTTCGCGCAGAGAATTCTGAATGATCGGCGAAGATAGAATTTAACAATTATTCGATTCGGTTGACGGAAACCAAATCTCAAGCTGTGGCCAAGCATGTAGTGATGAGAGATGAGAGACTGCGCAATGAGGAAACGGGAAAAAACTGGATTTGTTTTTAATCCTGCTGCCTCAACTTCACAAGTAAAAGTCTTTGTGCGTTCATCTTCCTAGAGAGATTGAAAATCGTGCAGCGGAGCGGATGTCCCCAAGCCTTTGCTCATCGGCCCCAATCACCTTATGCTGTCTGGATGAAAGCTTTTCAAGATATCAAAGAACTCAATGCCGATTTAGGCAGGCGTCACATTATCCGAATTCCCGACCAGGTGGATGTCCCGGTCACGCCGCGCGTGTTGCGGATCGTCGATACCGCTGAATTCCAACGGCTGAAAACGATCAGCCAACTTGGTTTGGTCTCCACCGTTTACCCCGGCGCCGTCCACAACCGGTTTGAGCATTCACTCGGCGTCTTCCGCACTGCCCTGCTCTTCTTGGAACACTATCGCAGCGACGCTCGTTTTACGGAGTTCGTTTCGGATGAACAGGCCGAAGCGTTTTTACTGGCCAGCCTCCTTCATGACATTGGCCACTGGCCGTTCTGCCATCCGATCGAAGACATCGCGCCTCAAGGAATTGCGACTCATGAAGAACTTGGGGAAAACTACATCGTTGACAGCGCAATTGGAGAGGCGATCGCCGAAGATTGGTCATGCGACGTTGATATGGTCATTGATTTGATTCGGGGAAAAAAAGGAGACCCCGAAACGGCGCTGATCAAGTCCTTACTCTCGGGCCCGATCGACGTCGACAAGATGGACTACCTGTTCCGCGATAGCCTTCACGCAGGCGTTCCCTACGGTCAAAACTTCGATTCGAGCCGGCTGATTAGTAGTCTCTGCATCAACGAAGCTGGAGATCGGCTGGCCATCACCAGAAAAGGTCGAACCGCGGCCGAGCTGATGGTGTTCGCGCGGTATGTGATGTTCAGCGAAGTCTATTGGCATCACGCGGTCAGAAGCGCAACTGCCATGCTGCAGCGAGCGTTCTACCTTTTCCACTCGCGCGGCAGACATGCGGCTGAATTCTATACCCAGTGGTTTCGTCAGAGCGACATTGAGTTTATCGGCACATGGAAAGAAAATGCGGAAGAAGATTGCCGGAACCTGTTGGACATGTTGTTCGGCAGCAAACGCGTTCTGTACAAACGTGTCGCAAACTACTCCGGATTTGAATCGGAGGAGATCTTTCAAACGCTGGCCCATCGCCCCTACGATGAACTCGTCTCCATCAGCCAAAAATTGGTCGACGCGATCAACGACCAGCACAAACTTAACTTAGGCCCACATGACATCTTGATCGACGCGCCCCCGGTGGGGTTAGAGGTGCAATTCGATGTCGACGTTCTTTACGCTTCTCAGCAGCGGTATCGAAAACTTGGTGATGTGTCACCAGTGGTCAGCACTTTGGCGCACAAGCAGTTTGACGACTATGTGAAACAAGTCCGTCTCTTCGTTCATCCAGACTTCGCCGGCGCCTTAAAGGCGGTGGACTTGGATTCAATTCTGAATTCGGTTAAGTAGCGCTTTCACATTTTTTCTGGCAAAGAGTCCGCAACCCGCGACTAACGTCCAACGGCCCATTGGATGCGAATTAAGCGCCATTGAGCGTAAGCCGACGGTAACCGTTCAAAAGCCCCCTATCCGCAAAACTCGGACAGCCCTACGACCGGAACAACCCAATCGCTCTCAGGCATCTGCCACGAAAACCGCAATCTTTGATGGCGAGCGCTTTTCTGAAGGCCCACGTTGATCCGATTGAAAGAAAGAATATGCACACCATCCAACCCACTCTTGATTGAAACCAAGCCATGGAACAACCAATAGATCCCGCCCAAAATATTGACGCCATGTTGGAACGCATCAACGGAATGGCCGCAGGAACGATACCTCAAACCTCTGCCGCTCCACCGGTGCCACAAACGCCTCAGGTTGTAATGCCCCCCATGCCGGCGGCACCTGATCCTGCCTCCTTTGCGACAGCTCCACCAACGGCACCGCCCCAGGTCCAAGCCGCCGGAGAAGTCCCTGCCCGCATACCTCAGGACAGCCGTCCGGTAGTTCCCGCTGGGCAACGGGTTCCACAAAATTCCAACCACGAGGTCACCGAGGAAGATCGCTCCCGCGCCGACACGAACACCTTTATGCCAAAGGAGCCCACCTCGTTTCCCGAAGCAGGCATCAGTGCCGCCAGCGTTGAAGAGCTGGTATGCAAATTTTTGCTGGCACGTGGCGAAGCTTCTATTCGTGACATCAGCGACCAAGTTTGTCTGCCTTTCAACATGGTTGAGGAGATCATTGTCAGGCTAAAGGCCGAACAGGTGCTCGGTTACATCGACCAGGCCGCGATGAATGATTACATCTGCCGCTTGACTGAGATGGGGCGAGACCGCGCGCAGAAGTACTCCAACCTGTGTTCGTATTTCGGCAGTGCTCCTGTCAACTTCCAATCCTATGTCGATAGTGTAACCGCGCAAACGATCAACGATCAGAATCCAACAGAAGAGGATTTGGAAAGAGCTTTCTCAGACCTGTTGATTGATCCACAGCTGATGGTGAAGCTTGGACCTGCCGTTAACAGCGGCAAGGGCATGTTCCTGTTCGGATTCCCCGGAAACGGAAAAACAAGTATCGCCGAACGCATCACCGCCGCGTTTGGTCCCTATATTTGGATGCCGCGCGCCATTGCCATGGACCGCGACATTGTCCGTCTGTTCGACCCGATGAACCACGAAGAAGTACCGTTGGAGGAGAGTAACTCTGTTCTTTCGAACGCTAGTTTTGACAAACGTTGGGTCCGTATCAAACGCCCCACAATTGTGGTTGGCGGTGAATTGACGATGGAGCATTTAGAGATTCAATACAATCCGCAGACCGGCATCAGTGAAGCCCCCGTGCAGATGAAAAGTAATACGGGACTGCTCCTGATCGATGACTTTGGTCGCCAAAGAATGTCAGTCGACGAATTACTTAACCGCTGGATCGTTCCTTTGGAAAAGCGCTACGACTTTCTCAACACCAGTAACGGAAAAAAGATCCGAGTCCCGTTTGATCAGTTGGTTGTGTTTTCGACCAACCTCGAACCGAAAGATCTCGTCGATGACGCTTTCCTGCGTCGTATCCCTTACAAGATCGAAGTCGAAAACCCATCGATCGAGAACTTCGTCAAACTGTTTGAGATCATGTGCAAAATTTACAAATTCGAGTGGCGTCCTGATCTGATCAAGTACTTGATCGAAACCCACTACCTACCAACGGATCGCCCGTTTCGTAACTGCCACCCGCGTGACTTGCTGCTGCAAGTCACCAACTACTGCAAGTATCTCAAGCTAGAGAAAGAGCTGACTCAAGAGTCGTTGGATTTCGCGTGCGAGAACTACTTCTCGATCATGTAGACCAACCTCAGTCGGGTATGAGTATCGTAGTCTTTCGGTCTCCGAAAGAACACTCAAGCGCTACGACGTGCAATCTCCCACGCCAGGCGCACTTTACGATACCAAAAGGCAACGAACGCCCCAAAAGACAGGTTTGTTGTGAGGTGCGAGATCTGGGGTGGTTTTAAAAAACCGCTGAAAGAGAACCGTTGTCTCGATTTTTGGTGACCGAGCGTGCTTGCAAGATAGGCTCTATCCCCAAGCGTCCGGTTAGGTTCAGAGGTAGCCGCGATCGGCGCAAAAAAAGAAGGGTTCCAGCTCGCCGCTGCTAGAACCCTTCGAAGTTTGGCTGTCCGATTAAAAGCACGAAGCCTCAGCTCGGAGACCCACAGCCAGTATTTTCATCGGCGATCGACTTAATTATCTCAAAGGAAAGTCGCTATATCGTCGCTTTCAATAAAACCAACGACTTCCTGACACTTGCGACAACGATTTCACTAACCTAACTGGTACATCTTGCCACGTGCTGGGGCTCAAGCAGCTGCCTGCTGGACTCTCAGGGCAGACTGAACGATTCACTAACTTTTTCAGAATTCAATTAAAGTCCTGTTTCGTGGGGAGACCCTGAGCGTAATTTCACTCGCGCTTTGCTTGCTACGATGCGTTGGCCAATCGAGTCCGTTTCTTGCGAATGGCCACTTTTAATTTGGCAATTCTTCGACGAAAATAACCCCTGTTAAAGCAGTAGCTCTGAAACAACTAAATTCGCACAAATTCACTATGCCCAACAACCCATCCCTGAAAATAGCAAAACTCGCCCTGGAGGACGGAACAGTCTTCACAGGATCTTCACTTGGCGCCGAGGGCACGACCACCGGCGAAGTCGTCTTCAATACGTCAATGACTGGGTATCAGGAGATCCTCACCGATCCCAGCTACCGCGGCCAGATCGTCACGATGACCTACCCCGAGATCGGGAATTACGGCGTCAACGAAGAAGACGTCGAAAGCCATCAGCCCCACTTGGCAGGATTCGTGATCCGCAACCTCAGCGAAATCCACAGCAACTATCGTTCGACATCGGACCTCGATAGCTATCTCAAATCCAACAACATCGTCGGCATCCAAGGCATCGACACGCGTTCTTTGGTCAAACACATTCGCAGCCAAGGCGCCATGAAAGGTGCGATATCGACTGAAATCATAGAGGACGCGAAACTGGTTGAGGCCGCCAAAGCATCTGAAGGTTTAGTCGGTCGTGACTTGGTTCAAGAAGTAACGCCTGCGGAAAGTTCACAGTGGAGCGACAGCCTGTCGGAGTGGTGGGTGATGCGCAATGACGCGGATAAAAACACAGGTGAATCGCCGCACGTTGTCGCGATGGACTTCGGCATGAAGCACAACATTGCCCGGCATCTGACCGACCAAGGCTGCCGTGTGACAATCGTTCCAGCGCAAACGTCGGCTGAGGAAATCATGGCTTTGCAGCCAGATGGGATCTTCCTGTCTAACGGACCTGGCGACCCCGAACCGTTAACTTATGCGATTGAGACGATCAAAGAGCTGCTTGGCAAAGCTCCCATCTTTGGAATTTGCTTAGGGCATCAATTGCTTTCGTTGGCTTGTGGGGCCAAAACATTCAAACTGAAATTTGGGCATCGTGGAGCCAATCAGCCGGTGCAAGAAACAGAGACGGGCAAGATCGAGATCACGACGCAGAATCACGGCTTTGCGGTTGATCCTGAATCCGTTCCGGAGGATCTGGAGATCACGCACTTCAATTTGAATGACAACACCGTCGCCGGTGTGCGTCACCTCAAGCACCCAGCCTTTGGCGTCCAATATCACCCCGAAGCGGCCGCTGGTCCTCACGACAGCCAGTACTTATTCGGCCGATTCCGCAAACTGATCGACGACAATCGCGTCGCAACGGCGTGAGCAGCATCCACCAAACCTAGCGGTGCCGGCGCAAACCGTTCGGTTTCGCACACCCGTAGGCCGGACCAAGCCGATTAGGCGCAGTTCCGGCATCGAGCATGGAGAATCTGGTGAAGACTAAGCCACTTCTTAATTAGTGGCCAAGCCGTATCGGCGCCTATCGGCTTGATACGGCCTACGGCTGACGCCAGCCCGAGCCAAGTCAACTATTTTTCAAACAGATGTTTTTTTACGTGTTGACACCCTCGACCGAAACCATAAAATACTGAACTTCAAGCGGCGACAAGTGCGCTGCTTTTGATCTTTGACAATTTAGTAGAGACCTCTTGTAAATTCGTTTGAGGAGTTGGGTTTAACGATTCAATTTCAATCAAGCAAATATTTTTTAAGCACAAGATCATATGAACTAAGTCGGGTAGCAATTTATTCCAGCTACTTGACCCGGTCAAACATAGCCGTGATGAGCGGCGTTGGCAGGGTTGCAAAAGTAAACGGT
>CALDEW010000014.1 GCA_937942355.1 uncultured Pirellulaceae bacterium
CCGCACCATGATAGCATTTTTGTCCCGTTTTGCACTGATCACTGAATCTTTGCCAATGATCGATCCTTTCGGGAACGAAAGGGCCCTTACACTGGCTGGCGGGATTCTTTGGCAAACTGCATCTGAATTGATCACACCACCCGATCGTTCGCAGATTCAAAATTTCTTCGCGCGTCTTGATCCGCTAATAGGTCTGTTTGGCGATCAGAGTTCCCTAAAATCCACCTCTCAATTGGCACAGACGATGCTTAACATAGCTGTTTGACCAGCGGCGCGTATCTTAGGATGCGCTACCTGAACAACGGTAGGCGAGATGGGAGAACAAACCATGGATACGGTAGCATTTAACGCGCGAAAACGAAAAACGTCTTCCGCGAATCGATGGTTGCAGAATAGGCGGAATATGTTTTCCGACACGCAGTTTTTGACGATTGCGGGATGCTTTTTCATCGCGATCGTTTCAGTCTACGATACTTATTTGGTAACGATCGAACCCTGGATTTTGCAAATGGAAAAGAACCCCATTTGCACGGCACTAATCAGGATGGACCCACATTACTTTTCGTATTTTATTTGTGGGAAAATGACGGGAACGTTGGCAGTGCTTGGTGCGCTTCTGTTCTTTCACCGGATCAAATACTCCCGCGCATCACTGGTCACCAGCGCCGTCGTCGCGTTTCAAGCGCTGTTGTTGATATACCTACATCTATCTGATCCAAGGCTTGGCGGCTTGCCCAATTTTGCATTGCTTTTCCATGGGTAGTTTGAGCAAAAAAGCTCAGAGTGGGGATCAATAACCTCCAATTAGCCAGGCGTGGCTTTGGGGTCACAGATTAAAACGACAGCAACAGGAGCCAATCGGCTATTGCTGCTGTTTTGTTCTGCGCGGTTCAAGAAGACCTCTCCCTTTTCAATTGACTTTTGTATTGAATCCGTGATTTCCCGAGAATCACAATGCGGTTTGTACTGATTGTCACGGTTGTTACTTCTACTTGAGATGAATTTGAACGCTGAAGTGTTTTCCTCACGACATCGGCGAAATTACTGACATAGATTTCAACATCGAAGACTTATTGGCGGAATCTAAACAGAAATCCGCATGTTTACCGCAACGGCACAAATGCTATGAAATCGAATCGAAAAAAGAAGAAACTCTTCTCACTAAAACGCAATGAACGTGACGGCAGCGTCGTAGTCGAAGCTGCTTTAGTGATTCCAATCATTCTCACCATCATGTTCGCCACGCTTGAAATATGTTCGGGATACTACGTTCAGGAGTCAATCACGATTGCTGCGTATGAGGGATCCCGTTTCGCCGCACGCGAATACGGCCGCATCCGCGGCGAGAACGAGCCACCCTTTGCGGAGAGCGATATCACCGACTACGTCACCGAAATCTTAGACGCCCGCGGCGTAACGTCGGCACCCGAAATCACAATTGACCTTGATGGTGAGACCTTTGACACGATTGATGTTCTTGATCCCATTCGCGTCACTGTCGCCTGCCCAACCAATGGAAATTCAACTTTCGTCTTTGGCAAGTTGGCCAATCGCACTTTGACAGCGTCGGTGGTTTTCGCCGCTGAATCTCAAAGGTAACTAGTAATCGAAAAAATAAGTAATCGAAAGTTCGCTTTCTAAACACAGCCACTACTGAGTTGCAAATGTTCAAATTCAAAAAACATCAATCAAGAACAAAGAATCACAACAACCGTCGCGGAGCCACTACGGTGGAGCTCGCGGCTGTCCTTCCCGTTTTCCTGCTACTGGTCCTGGGCTGTATGGAGTTTTCTCGCATCAGCCTGATGCGCAGCCTTGGCAGCAACGCTTGCTATGAGGCGGCTCGCGCTTCGATGGTTACTGGAGCGACAACGGAACAAGCGGAAGAAATCGTCGACAATATTCTTGGCCGACTGGCAGTTGACGGTGCGACGACCGAAGTCACATTCACTGATCGCAACGGCGCAGTTACCGACTTCGGTGATTCGCAGAGAGTCACCGTTGCGGTTTCGATTCCCTATGGCGAAAACAACCCAATTCTGCCATCTCACTTTACTGACATAACTTTTGATTCTGAAATAACGCTTTGGACATCGCGTAATTAAAAAGTGCTCCCCAACTTTGTTTGCAATTTTAACCTTGAGATCTGAGACCCAACCTTTTGGAGACACCAATGAGTTACCGTTCCAACCGCGACAGACAGGGCGTCATTGCCCCTCTGTTTGCATTTCTATTGCCCGTGTTGTTGATCTTTTCTGCGTTCGCCATCAATTTGGCTTACATGCAGCTGACCACAACACAGCTTAAGATTGCCAGTGATGCTTCATCCCATGCCGGTGGTCGCGCACTGAGTTTCCACCAAGACACCGATCTTGCGATTATCGAAATGGATCGTTACGCGCGGCTGAACCCTGTTGCCGGAACACAGATCGTCATTCCACAGGACGACGATCACATGCAATTTGGGCAAGCGACGCTCGTCAACGGCAAGTATGAATTCCAACAACATTCCAAGGCTGCCGCCGACGCTGACGACAGCAGTGTTATCGTCAATAGTGTCCGGGTCTTCGCCGAAGTTGATACGCCGCTGGCGTTTCGATTCCAAACAGCGGGCGAAACATTTAACCCTATTCGCAATTCGATCACGCACCAAAGGGATCGCGACATCGCGATGATTTTAGACAGATCGGGTTCTATGCTGGAATATACCAACCTTCCAATATTGGATGCCGTGCTAAACAATCGCTTGAACAACAACCAAATTTCTCAGGCGGAATACGATTTGGCGAACGTCGGTGACCGCCTTCGTGTCTACAAGCAATATTACACCAACAACGTCCTCAATGAAATGCATCAGTTGGCTGATATTCTTGACTCCAACAACCACCCTTTGGCTGCCGCTGTTCGGGAATCGGTGGAGTATGCGACTTCCTTCCAATCAAACTTAAGAGGCACTAGGCACCCCTTGGACCTAAGCGTGAGCACGCCAGCCGGTGGCACCGAATTATGGCGTGGAAGACAATTCGGCAACCGATACCAAAGCGGGATGGTTAATGCCGCTCCTACGCACAGTCGCTGGGCAGCGTTGGTCGGTGCCATGAACGGGTTCTTTGACGTGCTCGAACAAACTGACCAGCAGGAACAGGTGGCTTTGATTGTCTTCAATAATTCAATTGAAGCGGAATCGGTCCTAACCGACGATTACGACCTTCTAAGATCAATCGTTGCCGGAATCGTTCCCCTCGACGGAACGAACATCGGTGATGGCCTCTACGCTGGTCTCCAAGAAGTTGTCAATTACGACGGCAGTGGCGAACCAGCCAACTCTCGAAGGTTCGCCGAAAAGATGATCGTGGTGATGACTGATGGTACCAACACGGGTGGACGCGAACCCAAGCCGGTCGCTGTTGATTTTAAAGCACAAAACCCAGAGGCCGTCATTCACACTGTCACATTCGGCCAAGGTGCCACTCAACAGGCCATGGTCGAGGTCGCTGAAGCCGGTGGTGGAAATCACTATCACGCCGACAGCGCAGGTGAACTGGCAGAGGAATTCCGTGAGATCGCGAACATCCCTCCAACGATCTTCACCTACTAGATTGTTGACGCTCTGCAATGGGTCGCAGAGCAAAACGAAGTCTCAAAAGTTAAAGCCGCTTGCGAATTCGCAAG
>CALDEW010000015.1 GCA_937942355.1 uncultured Pirellulaceae bacterium
GAACGACGAAACTTTCTCCATGCCCGCGGAGTGGCAACCGCACGCGGCGATGTGGCTCAGTTGGCCTCACAATACGGATACTTGGTCGCAGAATTTGGAACTGGCGCAGGCCGAGTTCCGTCAATTGGTCGAAGCTGTCGCTCGATTCGAACCGGTGAACCTGATGGCGGGCGGTGTCGATGCAGCGCAATTAAAGTTCGATTCCCCCAACGTCCAAATTGTCCCCATCCCAACCAATGACGCTTGGGCGCGCGACTACGCACCGTCGTTTGTGAGGTCGTCCACAGGGCAACTGAAATCCATCGACTGGTTTTATAACGCATGGGGCGGCAAGTATCCTCCGTTTGATTTAGACCAAAATGTCTCTCAGGCTGTCGCCGATTATCTGGAAATCGAAAACGTGAAAGTCGATTTCTGCTTGGAGGGAGGAGCACTGGAAGTCAACGACAGAGGCACGCTAATCACGACGCGTTCCTGTGCTCTGGCAGAAAACCGCAATCCAAATTCTTCGCAAGAGAAAGCGGAAACGCTGTTTCGAAAATATCTTGGAGCATCAGAAATCATCTGGTTGCCCGGTAACGCCATCGCTGGCGACGACACCGACGGACACATCGACCAATTGGCGCGTTTTACCGACGACGCGACCATCGTTCACGCGTGGACCCAAGATAGCGGCGATCCCAGAAGGCCCGCGATCGAAAAAAACGTCGCGGCCCTGAAAATGGCGATGGCGGAAGTCAACTCCAGCTGCCAGTTCATTGAATTGCCAATCCCTGATCCAAGTCACTACTGCGATCTAACGCTGCCGGCCAGCTATTGCAATTTTCTGCTTCTAAACGGCGGCGTGATCGTTCCTCAATTCGAACAAGCCGAAGCTGACGCTAATGCCGTCGAGATTCTGTCTGCCTGTTTTCCGGATCGTGAAATCGTTGCCTTGCCTTCAAAAAACCTAACCGTCGGCCTTGGTTCCTTTCACTGCCTCTCTCAGCAGCAGCCCAAATAAAAGAAGGGGACTGGCGAAAAAACTCTAAAGCGTTTTGGAGTGCGGTTCTCCGGTACCGCTTTGGAATATTTTTACGCACGACTAACCCGGTGGCCAAGTCAATTGCCGGCCGGCCAAAATATGCAGATGCAAGTGATCGACCGATTGTCCACCTTCGACCCCACAGTTGGCGACGACTCGGTAGCCATTGGTGATGCCCAGTTTTTCGGCGACCTTATTCACCGTCAGCAGCAGATGCCCGGCCAGTTGGCTATCTGAATCATCAAAGCCAGCCACGTTGACAATTTCTTTTTTGGGAATCAACAGCACGTGGATCGGTGCTTGCGGTGACACGTCATGAAACGCCAGACACAGCTCGTCCTCATAAACGACATCCGCTTTGATCTCACCGTCGATAATTTTTTTGAAGATGGTTTTTTCGGCCATATCGGGTTCCTTGGTTGTTGGCTTAGTTGCCTTTGGCATTGTCGCCTTTCGGTCTCCGAAAGAGCACTCAAGCGCTATCGCGCCCGCTAAAGCGCGAACGCACTTTCGGAGACCGAAAGGCTACGATGGCATCGCGATCGCTTCGTCGGCGATCATTTGAATGATGCCCGCGCGGACGGCACAGGCAATTTTTTGATCGGCGTTTATCAAAATGCCTTCCACCGGTTCAGTCACGGTCTGCCCCAATTGATTGACGACACTACCGTCAGCAATCTGAGCGTTGAGCGATTCAACTTGTTCCTTTGACGCGACGGTCAGATTCGATTTGGTAACGGGACAACGCAACAGGTCCAGCGTCTCCGGAGAAAATTGGGCCATGACTCTCATCAATCAGAAAATGGGCAGTAAAAGGAAAACTATATCATAATTCGTCCCGCAGGCCGATTGCGGGCGTTACGCCGGGCTTTAATTCGTATGTAGGGAGCGATGAACTGGCAACGGTGAGCAAAAGAATCGATTGGACTATCTGCTTTGGCGTGTAGCGGTTCGGTCACGTCTTCAATCACCATCGAAGCCCGGCACATACCGCCAAGAATCTCCTCCCAGCGGTGCACATATTCGATCGTGCCTTGCTCGCGCACCAAATTCGGCGACGGCGATTGAGGTAGCGGTGCCTTCCCATAGTACGGGTGCCGAATTTTGTACTCACCGGACTTGGATTGCGCGTCGGTTTGCAAACTAACGGGCTGTTTATGCTGGCTGATGTAAATCCCGCCTCCCACCAACACCCGAGCAACTTCAGAAAAAACCAACCCGATATCGGGAACGTAACAGGTGCTAACGGGATGGATCACAATATCGAAAGAAGCTTCGGCCAACATCGACAGATCGTCCATCGACGCTTCGACGGTTTTCAGCTTCAGTTTTCTTTTCTCCGCGACGCTCCGATCGAGCTCCAACATGGCAGGGCTAATGTCGACGACGGTTACGATCGCTCCAGCGGCGGCGTAGATCGGGCCCTGTCGACCTCCGCCGGCAGCCAGGCACAAGACGCGCTTGCCGGCGATCGAATCCCCCAGCCACCCCGGACCGTCAACTGATTTGAGCGGATTTACAAAATCTACATCGCGCGCTGGTTTGGCCAGCCGATCCTGCGTTTGAGCCAATCGGTCCCAAGCGGCTTTGTTGTGCCAATGATCCATAGATGAATTTTCTCCCGCCAGATCGTTGTTTGGTCGCAGGTCTACCCAGCACCGGCGAAACGATAATAATACATGCTTCTTGTTTCCTGTCGAACGTCAGCACCACATGCCAACCCTTTCCCCCATCAACAGCTTTCAGACTCAGCGCACCGTCCGCATGGTCGACACCGATGGTTCAGGCACGGTGCACATCAGCGCTCTGATTCGGATGATGGAGGAAACGGAATACGCCTTCCTTCGTAGCCGCAATCTTTCGGTCGTGCTGAGCGACGAAAAGGGTATCCTAGGTTTTCCTCGGCTTTCGGCGGGAATCCAGCTGTACCAATCGGCCGGTTTTGATGAAGATTTGCTGGTTGAGTTAAACCTATTGGAAATTGACGGGAAACAGATCGTATATCAGTTTGAGATCGCAAAATTGACTGGACAACAGGTGGCCAGCGGCGAATTCCGAGTCGCTTGCTGTCGATTCCCCAACGGCAAACCGCCGTATGCGATCCTGACACCGACCAACGTCGTAGACGCACTAACCTCTAAGTAACCAAAACATGAACGATAAAAAATTCGACGCGCTGATTGTTATTTCATTCGGTGGCCCTGAAGGCCAAGACGACGTCATGCCATTTCTGGAAAACGTGCTGCGCGGCAAAAATGTGCCGCGCGAACGCATGCTGGAAGTGTCAGAGCACTACCGTCACTTCGATGGCATCAGCCCAATCAACCAGCAGAACCGTGAACTGATCGCAGCGATCAAAAAGGAATTGGCCGATCACGATATAGATCTACCCATCTATTGGGGCAACCGTAATTGGCATCCGATGATTCCCGACGCGCTGGAGGAGATGAAAAAGGATGGCGTCAAATGCGCCTTGGCATTCTTCACGTCGGCCTACAGTTGTTACTCAGGCTGCCGCCAATATCGCGAGAACATCATGGTGGCTCAGGATCAGATCGGGCCGGGATCTCCCGAGGTTCACAAACTGCGGATGTTCTTCAATCATCCGCTGTACACATCAGCCACGGTGGATCGCGTGAACGATGCATTTGTTCAAATCCCCGAAGAGCGTAGATCAAAAACGCGATTCATATTCACCGCTCACAGCATCCCGATGTCGATGGCTGACAACTGTAAGTACTCCACTCAGTTGAACGAAGCTTGCCGTTTGGTGATGGAACAAATCGGTGACAACGATTGGGATCTGGTCTACCAAAGCCGATCCGGTCCGCCGTCTCAGCCGTGGTTGGAACCCGACATCTGCGATCACTTAGAAACGATCAAGGAAACGACCGATGTCCAGGATGTCGTCATCATGCCGATCGGTTTCGTTTCGGATCACATGGAAGTACTGTTTGATTTGGACACCGAAGCCAAGGAAAAGTGCGAAGAGATTGGCCTGAACATGCAACGCGCCAAAACGGTTGGCGTCCATCCGGACTTCATCTCGATGGTGCGCGAGCTGATTCTTGAACGCACTGCCGGAACTGAAAAACGGGCGATTGGATTGATGCCGCCCAACCACGACGTTTGCCCCAAAGACTGCTGCACTTACGATCCGCCAAAACGACCGACGCGTCCTGCGTCATCTGCGAAATAGCATGGCGCTTCTGATATACGACATAAATTTTTCCCAAACACGAATCAGTAAAAGACCCAACACGACAATGAGATCTCTTCGAATCCGTACTTTCGCCGCCATTGCAATTCTTGCAGCCACGACACCTTATCCGATACAGGCTCAAGAGCAGACTGCTACCCCTGAGCCCGTGAAGGAAATCGTTCTGCTGGGCGCAGACTTAACCGGATGGGAAGTCTTCACAGGCAAACCCCACAGTAGTCTGGCCTCCGACGATTTCCCCTATCCCACAACTGATGATGTTACCAGAGGCAAGATTAAGCCGATCGGACTTGGCGATCCGCTGGGCATTTTTAAAGTTGTGATGGAACAAGGCAAGCCTGTCCTCCACGTCAGCGGGAAGGTCTATGCGGGACTAACCACGCTGGAAACTTACAGCGACTTTCATTTGACGCTTGAGTACAAATGGGGCGCAAAGAAATGGGAACCGCGTTTGAATGCAAAACGCGATAGCGGACTGTTGTATCACTGCACTGGAAAGCACGGCGCTTTCTGGGATGTTTGGATGCGTTGTTTAGAATGCCAAATTCAGGAAACCGACACCGGCGATTTGTTCACGCTGGCTGGAACAAGTGCTAAAAACGGCACCCCAGAGAACCCGTTAGAGAGCAAACGCCGCACCGCCAACCACGAAGTGGAGGGCTGGAACCGCGTTGATGTGTTTACCTTAGGCGACAAATCAGTTTTCGCCGTCAACGGCCATGTGGTAAATCGCTTGTACGATGCCACCGAAAAATCGCGCGACGGTAACGACAAAGACAAATGGATTCCGTTGACTTCGGGGAAGATCCAAATTCAGTCCGAAGGTGCCGAAATATTCTACCGCGATATTCGTCTCAAACCGATTACCGAACTGCCAACGGGTGAAACAATCCAATAGTGCTCAAGGATCGAACTGACAGGCGAAGCGCCAATGGTTCGGTAAGACGACGCAGGGCCGGTTCCTACCAGCCAGTTTTCTGCTTAACCATTGGCCCCACATCTATCGCCCGGCTTGGTCGGTGGGAACCGGCCCTAGAAGTACTAGAAGTACAACTGCTATCGACCTTCGACCAACCACAGATCCTGCCCTTGCATTTGCTGTTAAAAAAGTTAAGTTTCTTTCATGACTTTAGAACCAGGTGGACGTCCAGGCGGTGAGATCAAGTTCATTATCGGAGTTTTGTTATCCGGTATTGGAATGTGGTTATTCTTCGATTCAGTCAGGCTGACCACGGGCCATCACGGTCTGATTTCAAGCGCCTTTGGCGGCCGAGGTGGTGGGGGCGGAATGGGCCAGACCACTTCGATGGCGATTATTTTAGTGCCACTTTTCATCGGTGTGATCGGGCTGTTTTTTAATGTCAAGCAGAAGTGGGCTTGGGCACTGACCATCATCGGGATTTTAATTTTATCGGTGGAAATTCTTAGCCGCATGCGCCCTCACTTCAACGTGAAGGCCTCCCACGCGGTGCTGATGCTGGTGATGATCGCGGGAGGTCTTGGATTGACGCTGCGCGCCTACATCGAGGACGGGCGTGCAAAGATCAATGATGACTCAGAGAATTAAGGCTGGCTGATCTATTTTGATTGTGTGATGAATTCTCCCGCGCGCGGCCGGTGGGAACCAGCCCTACGACTTCTGCGGCCGGCCTTCGACCACCCACGGGTCGGTTCCTTCGGGTTCGACGGCGCGGCATGTGTCTTCTAACTGATTCGCGATCTCATTGAGATCCGCTTTCCAAGTTTCATAGTCTATGTCTGGCGGACACAGTTCGACCATCTCGTCCAACAACAACACCAACCGGAGCAGATGTCGAAACAGAATGCCTTCTTGTTTCTGAAGTTTGTTCGCAGTGATGTACTTATTGAAATCCGTCCCGTATTGCAGCACCTCGCCGGCCACCCAGACAGGCGTGACCCGCAAGTCTTGCACCGCCGGGAAGTCGAACTGAAACAGGCGCTGCAGCTTATGGGGCAACGTCAAAATCGGCACCCATTCATCGTAATAGCCGCGCTCTTTTTCTTCGTCTTCATCTGGATCCTTGTATCCAAATTCATCGGCGGTCGCCAAACCCAGCTTCAGCAATTGAGGGTCCAATCGCTCC
>CALDEW010000016.1 GCA_937942355.1 uncultured Pirellulaceae bacterium
CTTGGTTGCAGATTTCGCTACAGCCTTGGCTGGGGCTTTCTTGGACGCCTTTTTGCCCGCGGCTGTTTCAACGGCAGGTTTATCAGGAGTTGCCGTTTTTGCTTCGGCAGTTTCTGGGTTAGTAATGTGCCCAAACGTGCTGTTGAACTCTTTACCGTACTGATCGTCGGCCAAATCGTACTCACCCACGATCTCTTCTTCAAAATCGTCGTCGAAGTCTTCGTCGAAGTCGTCTTCGTTGAAGTCTTCAACGACGTCGATGTCCAAGCCGTCGTCCAAAACCTCGGGATCTAAATCGTCTTCTTCCACGACCAATTCAGTTGTGTCTACGACATCATCGTCGACTTCCTCAGTTTCGTCTTTTGCCATTTTGTGCTCCTGTTTACTCGTGGCCGATTTTCAACACGGAATTTTACTCACAATGGCCCGTAAGACGATAGGCGTAGCCGCACCGGAACAGGAAACTTACAAATAAAAATTGATATAAAAAAAGCGGAACCGACATTTAAAGCGTCGATCCCGCTACACACACAGAGTGCGATTAAATGATTTGTTTAAAGTCACGATTTTTGAGGCTTCTAAAATCTAGGTCGGCTTTGCAGGCGGGGCCAAGTATTTCTCAAAAGAAACCAAAATTTGCGAAAATCCGGCTTTATCACGGCAAAATTTTATTGAATTGGCACACCAGCGACCCGTTAAAGTCGCTCATGGGTGCCTTGTCGAGGGTCGGCCGAAGCATTCGAACCCGCATTTGAAATGGAGCTAATTTTTGTCGCCGCTGCCGGCCATGGGCCCGATCAGTTCGATCAAGTTGCCGTCAGGATCTCTCACCAGGACCAATGCCACAGGAGTCCCCGGAATGGGTTTGGGCTGAGCGACAGGTTTGGAGCCGGCGGATTCCAAACGCTTTATGGCGGCGTCCATGTCTTTGACGTAGATCGAAAGGTAGCT
This sequence comes from uncultured Pirellulaceae bacterium, assembly GCA_937942355.1. Lineage (GTDB taxonomy): Bacteria > Planctomycetota > Planctomycetia > Pirellulales > Pirellulaceae > Mariniblastus. The sequence continues at coordinate 952 of CALDEW010000016.1, forward strand.
AAACCCCAGCGATGAGTGTATGAAATCGTTCTTGGGCTTCTGGCTGTCGTCGGTGATTTGAAGCAGTTTCAGCGCAGTAGCGCCCTCACCATCGCCCAACTTAAGCACTCTCACATCCAGCTTCTTCTGATCGGTCAAACCGACGGCGGAAGCGAATTCAGCATCCACACTGAAACCCTTGACTTCTTTGAACCCGATCGCGGTGGTGTAAAACTTCACCGCCGCGTCGACGTCACTGACGACACAACCAAGATCAATCATCGGTCTACTGAACAGTGCCGCTTGGTCTTGGGCGTCGTCTTGGCCAAGCGCAAAAGTTGCGGATGCCAAAGTGCAGATCATGGTCGCCAAACCGAATGTGACAATTTTGTAAAAAGACTTCATTGGAAGTTTCCTGCGTTTTTAAAAAAGTAGTTAGTTCGCTTGTCTTTATGTCGCGTGTCTTTGATTTCGCGTGTCTTTGATTTCGCGTGTCTTTATGTCGTGTACTCAGAATTGAATTTTACGTAGTCAACGGTGAGATCGCTTGTCCAGTGGTTGAACTGACCGGCACCGCTACCTACTTCAAGCTCGATCGTCGTTTCGAAGTTATCAGCAATTGCAGCACTGATTTTCTTTGCGCTGAATTCGACAGGTTGTCCCTTTTTGAACAGTTGGTGACCGTTGATCTTTAAACTGATCGCGTCGGCTTCAATGTCGGCTCCCGCGTATCCGGCAGCTGACACGATTCGTCCCCAGTTGGGATCGCCGCCGGTGATGGCCGTTTTTACCAAAGCACTGTTGGCAACGGTGCGAGCAATTCGGTCGGCGTCAGCATCCGTTTTTGCCCCGGTGACAATGATCTCGATCAAATGCGTCGCGCCTTCGCCGTCGGAAGGGATTTTTTTGGCAAGGTCGATGCACGTGTTGGAGATGAACGCTGTTAGCTGCGCGATCCGATCCGCGGAATCAATTTTCGCTGGGGAGCGTCCGGTGGCGATCAGCATCACGGCGTCGTTGGTGCTCATGTGGCCTTCGACGCTAATTCGATTGAATGATTTATTGTTGGCGGTCTTCAAAATCGACTGAGCCACTGTCGGCGTCAGTGGAGCGTCAGTCATGACCACAGCCAACATCGTCGCCATGCGTGGACCAATCATGCCGGCTCCTTTGGCCATCGCTGAAATGCGGACTTGGTCGCCGTCGATGTTGTAGGTCAGATGCGAGGTCTTGGGAGATTGATCCGTGGTGGTGATGGCTTTTGACGCTGCGGCGAAGCTTTCATCGTCGGCGCTGAGTGCTTTGACCGCCGCTGCGATGCCGTCGGTGACTTCTTTCATCGGAAGTTGAACGCCGATGATACCTGTTGATAGCACGCCAATGTTTGCCGGTTTTGTGTCGAGATGTTTTCCGACTTCACTGGCCATGATTTGATTGTTTTTGATGCCTTCGAATCCTGTGCAGGCGTTGGCGTTTCCCGAATTGATTACCAAGGCGCGGAAATGATCGTAAGGAGTCTGGTCGCGATTGAAATCAATACTGGCTGCCCGAACAATGTTCTGCGTGTAAACACCTGCACAAATTGCCGGAGCGTCGGTGCTGATGATGGCGAGGTCTTTTTTGCCGGAGGGTTTGATACCGCACGCCACACCCGCGTAACGAAATCCCAAAGGTAGTTGCATCTGCTCGCTTTCTTAATATGTCTGTCGCCGTTAGTTCGTAGGGCCGGTTCCCACCGGCCGTTTTTAGTAATGGAAGGGCGTGGCCGGTCGGAACCGGCCTTACAACTGTCGTCTAAAGCATGCCCAACGTTTCGTCGAAGTCGTGCATCACGTTAAAGTTCTGGACCGCAGCGCCCGAAGCACCTTTGACCAAATTATCCAGCGCACTGACGATCACGATCGTGCTTTTACAGTCTTGCGCCGAGATGTCGCAGAAATTAGTTCCTGAAACATTCTTGGTGGCAACCATATTTGGAGCCAGCCGCACGAATTTTTCGTCTTTATAGAAGTCGTTCCAACAGTCCATTACGTCAGTCGCTTTGGTTTTGTTTTTGGGGTGAACGTAAATCGTTGAGAGAATTCCGCGGTCCATCGGTGTTAGATGAGGCGTGAATACTGTTTCTATATCGGCACCACAGAATCGTTTTATGATCTGGTCAATTTCCGGCATGTGACGGTGCGTGCCGATTCCGTATGCCGAAATGGATTCGTTACATTCGGGATAGTGGAACTTAAGGTTCGCTTTGCGGCCAGCACCTGAGATGCCGGTCTTTGAGTCCACGATGATCGGTGACAGATGAATTAAGTCCGCTTTGAGCAGCGGTGCCAGCGGAAGTAGGGCTGAACTGGGAAAGCAGCCTGGGTTGGCGACGACGTCCGCTTCCTTAATCGCTGATCTGAACAATTCGGGAATTCCGTACGCGACTTTGCCCACGCGCGCCGCGTCAGGGTGCTCTACTCCGTACCATTTTTCAAACGTCGCCACATCATTGAGCCGATAGTCGGCGCTGAAGTCAACAACACGCACACCCGCGTCGACCAATTGACCCACGATTGCCGCAGAGGCCGCGTGGGGCAGGCAGCAAAACGCAACGTCCACCGATTCGCAGAAGCTGGGGATGTCCAATTGCGAAAAATTGAGATTCAGTTGATCGCGCAGGCCGGGATGAACGTCCGAAAGGTGTGGCGTGTTCGGGTCGCGCGACGTGAGCGCGGTGACGGTTACTTCTGGGTGACGAAGCAAGATTTTTAGCAGCTCGACCGCCGTGTAGCCGGTCGCGCCAACGATACCACCGCGAATCATATTAGGACTTCTAAGGGGATTATTTGATCGGTAAACAGAATAGCAGAATGTTAGACAGAAAAACGAAGCTCAGGTTCCCGCGTGTCTGACAAGACGTATTGGAGAGGTCAACAAGGGTAACCGAAGCGTTGATTAAAGAGCGGTCCGCTGGCAAAAAAAATTGGCAAACTCTATCATTTCGCAATACGCTCTTATTT
>CALDEW010000017.1 GCA_937942355.1 uncultured Pirellulaceae bacterium
GGTCAGCTGTTGTTTTAATCCGTCGATCGCGGTGGCCGTCGCGTTAGTCCTGTCTTGTTCATAAATCCCACTGATCTTTTGATAAGCGTGTAGCACCGTCGAATGATCTCGATTGCCAAACGCGTTGCCGATCTTCACAAAACTGGTTCCCAATAAAGAGCGGGTCAGAAAGATCGCAATTCCTCGGGCCAGAACTACGGTTTGCTTACGAGACGCACTCTTTAGATCGCTCAGCTTTAACGAGAACTTCTTCGCAACCCGTTTTTGAATCAGCTTGATCATCTTTTGCTGGTCTTCATCGCCGGGCTGCAATAGCGCCGTTAAAGAAGCCTGGTCGATTATTGAGGGACTGCCTTCAACTTCGAATTTGAGGCGAATTTGAACGAACAAATGCTTAATTTTCGGCACGGTTACTTCGAAACGTTCGGTCAACATTTCGGCAGCACCTTCGGTCAGTTCAACGCCGTGAATGACAGCCAGTTCTTTTACAATTTCCAGCCGAGCGTCTTTACCAGGCGGATTCATCGGAAGACTAAGCCCGCTCGAAAGCCGCGACGACAATCGGGAACTGATGCCCTCAAGCGCCAAAGGCAGCATCGCGGAAGTAACGAAAAGAGGTTTTCCCGTTTTACTGCAGGATTCTACCAATGACACCAATTCGTTTTGAGCCGGTGCTTTTCCGACCAACTGATCCAGATTATCCAACACGATGGCAGGAGCCGAAAGAAATTTTGCCCGAAATTCGTCGACCGAATCGGTTTCGATCGCGGCGTAAAACCGTCGCGCGAAATCAGATCCCGAAACAAAGATAGGAGATTCCGACCGATGGCCGGAATCGACTTTGCTGATACCGGCGGCGATTAGTTTCGAAACCAACGCCATCGCCAAGGATGTTTTTCCGGTTCCGCTTGGCCCGTAAAGCACGATCGGCATTAATCCTGCCGACTGATCGGAGTTCTGACCAGTCATTTGGTCCAAAAAATCATCCGTCGTCAAATACCTCAACAGAGCGTTGGCTTCATCACCAAAAAACTGAGACAGACCGGTCGCGTGCTCGGTGCCGCTATCGGTGACATCGACGAAATCGGTTCGCCATTGATGGTCCAACGAAACCGAAAATACGGTGCTCGAATTGTCGGTCAAAAAGGTTGACATGGACTGTGTTGCTAAAGGAATTTTGGATCGCGTATTAACGTGATTTACAGCCCTGAATTTTAACCGATTTTGCCCATTTTTAGTAGCGACGAGAGGGCTCTATTTAGCAATTTAATTTGGGCTAAACGAGCCGATTTTATCGCTAATTTTCGGCTAAATTGAAGCGACTAAAGCGCAGACGTCGATGTTGATAACTTGTTTAAAATCTGTTTGCAGATTGTCAAGCAAGTGTCAATTTCCTGTTCGGTATTCTGGGCTCCTAAACTGAACCGAATTGAGCCTTCGACAACATCATTGTTGGCACCCATCGCGATGATCACATGCGAAGGATCGCTGGAACCGCTGGCACAGGCAGAACCCGTTGAGATCGCCAAACCAGCAAAATCAGCCGCCATCAAAAACGCTTGGCGGTTGATGCCAGGAAAAGAAACGTTCAACGTATGAGCCATCCGGTCGGCGGTCGCGCCGTTGATTACCACCGAGGGTTCGATCGCTTGCAGTCCGGTTTGCAGTCGATCGCGCAGGCTCTTAATCCGCGCTTCTCTTTTGGTGTCGTGTTGAAACTCTGTCAGCGCACCGTGCATACCGGCGGTCAGCGCGACGTCTTCGGTGCCTGGGCGCGTGGCCATCTGCTGAAATCCGCCAAATAGCATCGGCGATAGTTCGACACCATGCCGCACCATCAGACCGCCAACGCCGCGCGGCCCATGAAATTTATGGGCCGTCATCGACATCGTATCGACGCCTAGGTCTGCAAAGTTGACTTCCGTTTTGCCGACGGCTTGGACGGCGTCGCAGTGGAAGTGGACGCCCACTTGGCGACAGGCTGCTGCCGCTTGCTGAATCGGTTGGATGACGCCGGTCTCATTGTTGGCCGCCATAATCGAAACCACGGCGATCGGGTCTTGATCGTGCGAGTCGAGCATTCGTTGCAGCTGTTCCAGGTCGACGACACCATTGTGATCAACCGGTAGTAATTGGATTCGATATCCCACCGTGCCCAGGTATTGAGCAAAGGTGAGCACGCTGGGGTGTTCGACGGCGCTGACGATTATCCGCGGTCGTTGGTCGTTGGCTTGATCTTGGTTATCGGTCTGTCGTTTATTCGCGGTGGCAGCGGCCAAACCGGCGAGCGCCAGATTATTGCTTTCGGTGCCGCCGCTGGTGATGATCAGCCGATCGGTCTGCATCCCCGTAGAGACACCGCCAAGCATCCCGATCATCTCGGTTCGGAGCTGTTCAAGCTTCGCCCGGGCGGCTTGGCCGAGCCGATGTTGGCTGGCTGGATTGACGTAGCGGTCCTGGTAGCACTGGGCGATGGTCGCCGCGACGGTCGGGCTGATTGCGGTGGTGGAGTTGTTGTCGAGGTAAATCGTATTCATGGTGTTTTACACTATATTTCGTCGCCCACTGCCAAACTTCAATCGGCGCTTTGCCCGGTCGCTTGTGGCGGCACAGCTTCGGCGGTCACTTCAGCAGTTTCGTTCCCAAAGTCGCCGGAGTCGTATTTTTTGGCGGCTTTGAGCCATTGGCTTGCTTTGGCGTCGCCGTTGGCCTTGGCAACCTTCGCCGCCAATCGGTAAGCATCAGCGAATTTTGTTTGGATTTGGGATTTGAATTCTTCGATCGAACGATCGTCACCATCGTTGTACTCGTCTGGGATCGCCACCAACAAAATTTCTGGCAGATAAAGATAAAGCCCCTCGCGCGCCATCGTTGCGACTTCAGGCCACAGCAGCGCGGCAAGTTCCGGATAGGCAGTGTTCCACTGATTCGCGTTGTGGTTCAAAAAATGGGTCAAAAACCGGGCATCAAATTCCGCCGAAAGTTTGTTGCCAAACTGCATGTCTTCGGCGCACAAATCCCACTTTTGGGGTGTCGAATTGACGATCTTGATATGGCCATCAGCCGCAATCGAATCGCAATAATAATCTAGGATTTCATTATTTCGTTTGCTGCGGATCGCACCGGAGAGCGGACTTCGACGATAGGAGAATCTCCGCACCGAAAAATCGTCGGGTGAAAATTCGCGACCTGAAACCGAGCAACCATAGAATTCGGCCATCAACAGCGGTAGCACAATGAAGCACAAAACCAGCAGATACGCCCAGAGATTTTTCATAGATCACAAAATTGGAGAAAAAGCCATTGGTCCCGCTAAATATAGCCCGATTTTAGACCGATGTATCGCAAGCAACCCCTTAAAGCGTCGCAAAATTCGTTACATTTATTGTAGCCGATAACGCCGCGAGTCTAAGTCGATTCATCTTCATCAAGAGGTATGGATCAGGCTTAAGAGTCATGATTCTAACGCCCCGCAGAACCCGTGGCCTCGTCCACTACGCAAAAGCCTAAAGCAGACGTCAGTTTTCACATGGTCCAAAACAAAACATCCCAAGACCCTGACCAGATGCTGCAGCGCGTCGAAGCGATCTTATTCCTGGCTCGTAAGCCACTTAACAGTCGCAAAATTGCTCAGCTTGCACATCTGGAGGACGGCACGCAAGCACGGACCATGATCGGACATCTTAACCGACGCTACGACGAGGTTGGCCGAGCATTTCATGTGAAAAAGATATCTGGCGGCTTCCAAATGTTGACCCGCCCTCAATTTTTTGACTGGATCAACCGATTAGAACATTCGCCCAGTCGAATTCGCCTGTCCAATCCAGCCCGAGAAACGCTGACAGTGGTCGCATATCGTCAGCCGATTATTAAGGCCGATATTGAGTCAATTCGGGGGGTGAGTTGTGGCGAAATGTTGCGGCAATTGTTGGAGAAAGGGCTGGTCAAAATATCGGGCCGTAGTGAAGATCTTGGGCGACCATTTTTGTATTGCACCACGCGAAATTTTTTGACGGAATTCGGCTTCAACAGCCTCCATGACCTGCCAAAATTTGATACTCTAGCGGGCGCGGGGATGCCCGATTGGAGCGCGGCTGAGATTGAAGAATCTGACTCCGAAGATGAAGATGAGGACGAAGAAGCGTACGACGAAGACGACGATGAAGTATACGAAGATGAATAAAATCCACCCGACTCATTCAACACAACGATGCTGAACACACTGCGCGATGCCAAGGAGACTTTTTAAGTGAACCAGTTACTAGCAAAATCCGAAGACCGCCAACTTGAGAGTGACGACTTGAACACAACCTCTAATGCTATCTTTTCCGCTGTGCCCGAAGCCAGTGAGTTCGGATCCACTACGCTCGAATCGGCGCGTTACGATTTCCTCGCCCCTTACATCATGGCTGAAATTGATGAGGACGAAGAAGAGGAAGAGTATGAAGACGAAGATGAAGAGGAGTACGAGGATGAAGAGTACGAGGACGGCGAAGAAGAATACGAAGAAGATGAAGACGCCGGTGATGATGTAGAAGATGACTCCGATGAAGAGTATGAGTACGAAGACGATGAAGAGTACGAATCAGTCGGGGACGACGACGAAGAGTACGAATATGTCGACGAAGATGATGTGGATTCAGACGACGACGAAGAAGAAGAGTACGAGTACGAGTCAGACGATGACGACGAAGATGATGAGGACGATTTAGAAGACGACGAGTGGGAAGAAGTCGACGACGATGACATCGACGATGAAGACTGGGATGACGATGACGACGACTGGGATTGATCCCTGTCGCCACGTTCGATCAATGGCGTGTATGGAATCAATCGCCCAGTTGGAAAAGACGCTTCATGGCGTCCAGTAGTCCACCGGCTTCACTGCTTTGGTCGCTATTGATCGACTTCAGCGGCGGATGAAGCAGTTTGTTGACCAACCGATGAAACGATTGCTCGATCTCAGCTTCTTGCTCGGGAGTTAAACGATCCAATCGACTTAGCAACCGTTCGAGTTCGCTGTTTTTGACTTCATTCGCCTGCTTCTTTAGCAGCGCAATCGTCGATCCGCTGTTGCGACGGTGAACGTCTTGGAAGAAATTAGCCGTTTCCTGTTCCACGATTTTGCGAGCCTTGGGCCATTGGCTTTGCCGGGATTGACGGTTCTTTTCGCATTCTTTTTGCAGATCGTCCAACGTATACAAATAGACGCTTTCGTAATCGCCGATCTTGGAATCGAAGTCGCGCGGAATGGCTAAATCCAGGATCAACAGTGTTTTTGCCTGCCGCTTTTGAGCCACCGATTTGAATTGCTCGTTCGTGACGACCGGTTCGGTAGCACCGGTGGTGCTGACGATTAGATCGGCATCGATCAACTGTTTATCCAGGGCGTCCCAAGGCGCGATCTGACCATTGAATTTTTCAGCTAAACCTTCGGCCCGGCTGCGGGTGCGGTTGGTGACGACGATGTCCTTTCCGCCATTTGCGGCGATGTAAGTCAGTGTCTCCTCCGCCATTTTTCCGGCGCCCAGAATCAAGATTCGTTTGTCTGCAAGCCGTTCGAAAATCTGCTTGGTCAGCACGTTGACCGCGACGCTGGGAACGCTGACGCGCGTGGTGTGGATGTCGGTTTCGCTGGCAACACGTTTGGCAACCTTCATCGCCGTTTGAAACACTTGGTGTGTCAGTGGAATCTGGTGTCCAGTGTCGACGGCCAGTTGATAGGCTTGTTTCACCTGCGAGAGAATTTGAGCTTCGCCGACGACCATGCTGTCCAGTGAAGCCGCGACACTGAACAGATGTGCGATCGCGGCGCGGTCTTGATGGGCGAAGAGGTTGTTGGAAATTTCGCCTGCTTTCAGTCCACGGTTGTCGGCCAAAAATTCGATCATTTGCTGTGAACTGGGCACACCATCAGCGCTTTTACCAGCAGCGTAAAATTCGGTGCGATTGCACGTCGACAGTAAAACCGCTTCGGACTTGGGAAACGATTGGTGATATTTGTCCAAAAACGAGCGGACTTGATCTTCGGTGAAAGCCAGCTTTTCTCGTACCGAAACACTGGAATTATGGTGGCTGCAGCCGATGACTTGGAGGTTCATGAGATGCCTCCGAGTGTTAGCCGCAGGGCGCTAGCCGCGGGTTGCGGGGCCTTTGCCAGAAACAATGGGTCAAGGTTGATCAACGAACCAGCGGCTAGCGCCCTGCCGCTAACAGAGCGCGTTGCCTGAACTGACCACGGCGCATGTGGAGCGTTGTGCGCCTGTTTGTCGGTGGCATGTCCAACTTGCCAGACGATGACCAACTCCAACAGCAGAAATAGGAAACTGATCGTCACAACGTAAGCGACCTTGCGCCCGCGCCGGGCGGGTTTGTAGAAGGTGCTGATAATCGTCGCCGCCAGTAGCCACAAAAATAGTACCGCGGATGTCCAAATGACGGGATCCGACCAAGGAATCGTTCCATCTCCGGCGACTGAACTGGAAGCAGAGGATTGCTGGACCATTTTCAGTGCGATTCCGGAAGCAAGACCTCCGCACAATAGCACCGTCGATCCGATCAAGCTGCGTTCGGCCCAAATGTTCAGCCACTCCAAGGACGGAAGTCGAAAACTGCCGGTGCGTTTTTGCTTGAGGCGACGTGATTGGATCAGATACATTATCCCAAAGACAAATCCCAACGCCACAACCACGGTTCCCAACAGCAAGGAACTGCCGTGGACCATGTTCCAGACCGTTTTCGCGCGACCGGGAGAAAACGGTGCGGCATCTGAGAAGCTATGCCCAAACCAAATCAACATCAACGTCACTGGCAGCAGGAACATGCCGATCAGCGAGTGCGGTTTACGCAAAGACAGCCACAAGTAAACAGCCGCTAAAACCCAAGCGCCCGACAGACACCAACCAAACCAGCTGCCCAACCAAATGCCTTGGGAGTCGAACGAGAGTTGCGTGTGATAGATCAGGAACGCCGTGTGGGCGAAAAGTCCGGCCGCGGTGAAACCAATGCGCACGTATCGGCGTAGTTCAAACTGGAAGAAAACGCGCGACAATTCGATCCCGAACACGACCAGGTAGCTGGCTGCAAAGCAGGAGATCGAGATTTTCTGTAGCCATTCCAAGACGGATCTACTTAGAGATTGGGTGAATTAGTCGGTGGCAGGATGGTTCCCAGCATTCGCGCCCAGCCAAGGCAGAAGAAGGCTGGCCCAGCGTTCATTTTACTTCGGTTTTTGATTTGGCTAATCCGGATTCTTGAAGCTTCTTATGCAATGTGTTGCGATTGATGCCCAGCATCTGAGCGGCTTTGGTTTGCGTTTGATTGCAACTTTCCATGACCTGTTCCAATAATTCACG
>CALDEW010000018.1 GCA_937942355.1 uncultured Pirellulaceae bacterium
AATTTTCCGTCAGTGAAGCCGAGCTTCCCGGCAGCGATATTGCATTCTTCAATTGACAAATAAGAGATCATCGAAACTTCGGCCAGCAGCAGCGAACGCCGTAACATCGACAAGTCACTAATAGGGCCGGTCAACTTTGACTTGAAGACAAATTGATCCGCTTTACGGTCCGCTAACTTTTGTTTCTCAGGTGATTTTTCTTTTGAACGAGGCATCGGTATCCAATCTTAAAATTCCATTACTCAAAGATGATTGTAAGCATTTTGCCTCAATTTTTTTATAGCCTATTTACGTGTCATGGGAATCAAACCTTTGAAATCTTCTGGCGGTGATACAAGATCCCACATCGTCTTAAGCAGCAACCGTTTCGTGGGATCTTCATCGGGGATGCCCTGAAGATACCCCTTGGCTGCGTCCCAATCGCCGGTACTGAACGCTTCCACGGCAAGTTTTACTTGTTCCAATTCAGCAGAGTCGGGCTGTCCGCTTCCTTCGCCATTTCCTCTGTTAGCTTCGGCAATGTGAAATACCTTGACCGATCGCTCCATCGCAAACGGTTGAATCTCGCCCAGCGGCCTTGGCGTAAACGGTGAATCCGAGGGCAGCGCCATCGCCGTGGCTTCATCGATCAAGATCGAACAGCCCAGCTGCTGCGTCATTCCCTCCAAACGGCTGGCGACGTTGACCACCGGCCCGAACGCGGTAACTTTGACTTGATCGTCGGTGCCGATGCGGCCGGCGACTGCTTCTCCGGTACCGATACCGATGCCCATTTTGAAAACTTCGTGAGAACTTTCGGCCGCCATGCGCTTAATTTGGTCTTGAATTTCAATCGCCGCGGTCACCGCGCGCAACGCTCCATCGGGCTGGTCGATGGGCCAGCCCCAGAATCCCATCGCCGCGTCGCCATGAAAATCGCCGATGACGCCGCCTTGGTCCAGAATGACGCGCGTCATCACGCCCAAGGATTGGCTGACGATGGAAAGAAGTTTCAGCAAATCGTCCGCTAGGGCCTCAGAAGTTTTGGAAAAACCGCGCAGATCACAAAACAGCACCGACACCAAGCATTGCCGCGGCTTCAGAATGGCATCTGGATCTTTGTTCGCAAACGCACTGGTCACGGCAGGGGAAAAGAACGGACGATAACTGGACTCCCGTTGCTGAAGCTTTCTCAATTGCAGCAGTCTGCACAACATCGAAGCAATCAATTCACAGAATTTTATATCGCCCTCAAGATCTGTTTCGCTCGAACTGAGCGGAGGTTGGGGAATCGGCCTGAACGACGTCGAATCATTGGACTGGAGTTTATTCCGGCCGGTAACATAGATCACCCAGCGGTCGGTTGCCGCCGGCAAAGCGCTATCCTGCGAAGCATCCAACGGGCAGGCAAATGCCCAATCATTGCTCAAGTCAAATGTGTATTGTGATTGACGATCCGAACCACCGGAGTTTGTCGCAGTGCTCTTGTCCCAAAAATGAAGAACCGTTTCACCGCCCTCAATCGATTGCCGAATCAGTCTTTGGCTGGCCTCGAAATCACCACCACCAATGGAGCGGCGATCCCAATGAACGACCTCCGTTTGGTCTTCTTCGGCCAGATATTTGATCACACCGATCGTGGTGGCCGAGGCGATCCCGGCCAACAACGTGTTGACCATCTTCGTTAGAAGATCTTCTTCGTTAGCAGCGCTGGCGATAACGTCGGGCAAACGAGTCAGCACGTTCATCCGCCGTTCGGCATCTCGATAGCGGACTTGTTTGAGAAACTGAGTCGAGAACGTTTTTTGTTGTATCGGATTGGGAACATCAACGGTCGCCATCGCCTGGTTGACGGTGAAGTTGAATGTCGTTTCGCCAATGACAAAGTGTTCGCCATGCTCCAAGGTGAACTCTTGCGTCTCGGTGCCACGGAAGAATATCGGATTTCCAGCAGACGGAATTTTGCAGATGCTTAAACGATTGCCATCAAAATGTAGGGTCGCGTGTTGGCGCGAAATTTGATTGTCCCAAGGGACAGTGAAACCATGACAGGCGCGGCCAAGGACGATCTCACTATCGGCAGGCAATCGACGCCGCCCGCGGTTTTCGAAAGACGATCCGTGAGCAATCAGTTCTGCCATGAAAAATCAACTCTAAACAGGGTCTCTACCAGTGCAAATGACAAACGAATCATTCCCAATTGAATCCTTCTCAAAATTGGCAATGTTCGTAAAATACGGTCTCTCTGTCACGTCCTATACGCGATCAATTTTACCGGAAACAGTCACAAAAGAAATCTATGGCGGAAGACTACTACAAAACACTGGGCGTGGCTCGCGGAGCTTCGATTGAGGAGATACAGAAATCCTATCGCAAATTGGCCCGTAGGTATCATCCGGATCTCCATGCGGACAAAGATGATCGAGAAAAGAAACGCGCCAAGGAAAAATTTCAACAGGTTCAACAGGCATACGACGTGCTCAGCGATGAAAAGAAGCGTCGCATGTATGATCAATTCGGTTCAGATTTTGACAAAATGGGTGGCGGCGGCAATCCTTTCGGCGGGGGCGGAAATCCGTTCGGCGGAGCTGGTGGGAATCCCTTCGGCGGCGGCGAGATCGACCTCAGTCAACTCTTCGGTGGTGGAGCCGGTGGTTTTGAGCAGATGTTCGGCGGCGGTGCCGGTCGCGGACAAGCTCGTCGTCCGGCGGCCAAGGGCGACAACATCGAACAAAAGATCACGGTCCCCTTCGCGACCGCCGTTTTGGGAGGTCAGCATCAAATATCATTTGATCGCGGAAACGGAAAACACGAAAGCCTGACCATCAAAATCCCCGTTGGTATCGAATCGGGAAAGAAAATTCGGCTCAAAGGGCAGGGCAGAAGCGGGCCCGCTGGTGATGGCGATCTGTTGGTGACCGTCAATGTCTCCGGCCATCCAAACTACAGCCGTAGCGGCCTAAACCTATCGGTGACCGCGCCGATTTCAATTGCAGAAGCAGCGCTCGGGGCCAAGATCGAAATACCGACGCCGCATGGCACGATCAGCGTCACCGTTCCCGCAGGTACTTCCAGTGGAAAATCGCTGAGGCTAAAAGGCATGGGTATCAAGACATCCAATAAGTCGGGGGACTTAATCGTCCACCTGCAGATCGCCATCCCCGAAGAAGTTTCGGACGAAGACCAAGCCTTGTTGGAGCAGTTGAGCTACGCGTGGGAGTCCGCGGTGCAACGTGAGGAATTGGTCTGGTGACCAACACAACGCCGCAACACTCCGAGGGTAACACATTTCCCAACACGGCTCGGCTGCGCCACCAGTACCAGTTCGACGCGGTTTATCGCGGCAAACATTATGCGGGTGATGGCGTACTGGTGATTCGCGCGATTCGAAACGATATTGGGCGGACGAGACTGGGTTTGTCGGTTAGCAAAAAGGTTGGCAATGCGGTGGTACGAAATAGGTGGAAGCGCATCATTCGCGAAGCCTTTCGCAAACAGCAGATTGATATTCCACGTGGTTTGGACATCGTTGTTCGACCCAAGAAAGGTGCAGTAGCCGACTACCATGCCGTCTACGCTTCGTTGCTGAACCTTTGCAAGCGCCTTGACCGGAAGCTGTCCAAGTAAGATCGCGCAGCTTTAATCGTTTAACCAACCGTGAAAAAACATTACCAACGGTACTAGTGCAGCGTGCCAACTTAGATTTAGGATTGGAGGTAGTGGATGAGGCAACGAGTCCTGCCCCTACTTTACCCTTATTATTATAGTGGATCGTTTAACGCAGCCGCAGGATTCGTGGCCTCATCCACTACCCTAAAATTAAGACGTAACGTTGCACTAGGCACCCGATGTGGCAAACACTTAAAAACGCTCCCGCATCGCTTCTGATTTCGATCGTGCGGTTCTATCAAGTCACCATCAGTCCGCTGATCGGGCCGACCTGCCGGTATCAACCGACGTGCAGTGTTTACTTTATTGAGGCCGTGAAAAAGTACGGCGTCGTGATTGGATCGGCCAAAGGCATGTGGCGCATCTTGCGCTGCCACCCGTTTTGCAAAGGCGGCTACGACCCGCCTTAGTTGAGGCACGCTTATCGTAGTGGACGAGGCCACGAGTCCAGCATCTCCTTGCCTGGCTGGGACTCGTGGCCTCGTCCAATACCTTTAGCCTTGTGCCTCTTAAGACCTAAAACTTAAAAATAGTGATCACTTCTTGTCGTCGAAGTGAATCGCACACGTGCCTTCATCACAATCC
>CALDEW010000019.1 GCA_937942355.1 uncultured Pirellulaceae bacterium
GGAGCCGAAATGATGGGGCTGCCCGTTGGAGTTCCGGTTGCACCGGCCGAAGGTGATCAACCTGCTTCACTGGCCGGTTCGTTGATTGGGAATGCGGGCATGGTTTCCTGCAGCTTTGGAACTTCGGTGTGTGCAAATTCCGTTGGCGATCGCGCCTTCTCCGGAGTCAGCGCCGCGGTCGATCATTTCTGTGCTCCTGACGGCAAACCAATCAACATGGTTTTCTTGCGTAACGGCACGACCTACATGAACAGCATCGTTGAAATGTTTGGCGAAGCAACCGGCGGCGGTAGAGACGAGGGATTCGCGGCGACGATGCCCAAAGTGCTTGAGGCGGCACCTGATTGTGGAGGCCTGTTGGCGCTGCCCTTTATGGATGACGAACCGGGGCTTGGCGTCAGCCTCGGCGGTTCGGCGATGATCGTAGGGTTCAATAGTGAAAACGCAACACCTGGTAACGCTGCTAAAGCGGCTTTACTTTCGACGATGTTTAATCTGAAGCTGGGTAGCGCCGTGCTGGACAGCCAAGGCTACCCGCGTACGGAACTGGTTCTTTCGGGCGGATTGACCAAAACGCCCGAACTGGGACAAATTTTAGCAGATGTTTTCGCAACCAAAGTCACGTTGTTGGCCAGTGCCGAAGAAGGTTGTGCTTGGGGCGCGGCGTTGATGGCAAAATTCCGTCATCAAACGATTGGCGGTCAGGAAATCCAGTGGGCCGAATTTTTGTCTCAGTACAAGGATGAGAATCAAACGCAGTTCGAACCGGATGCTGAAAAGGTCGAGCTATATGACTCCGTTTTCCAACGTTACAAGAAGTTGGTCGCCGCACATCAGCAGATTGAAGAAGCATTGCATTAGTCATTCTCCGCGGCAGGCTGGCACCAGCTACGACGGAGAACTCAATTCTTACTGCTCATCTTCCAGCTTGACTTCGGAAAATGCGACGCCACGATCAAGTTTGACTTCTTGCCCATCGACAGAAAACGTAGCCGAGTCGCGCGTGATGTCGGTGACTTCCCACTCGCGTTTATCCAGCTTAAAACTTTCGCCTTTGGTCAAACGATAGCTTTGGCCGTCCATACGCGATTTGATCAGAACGCACCAACTACCGTCAGCGTTCTTCAAGTTGCCTGTGATGCGAGTTTCCAACGCCATTTTCACTGGCTTTGGTTGGGGCTTTGGCGGAGCAGGTTTTTTGGGATCCTTGAACGTGATCTGCACCTTCTGTTCTGTCGATTTCGTTGGCAACCCATTGTCAGTAACACGAATTACGAAATCGTATTTGCCGGCTGTCTGCCCAGGGAAAGTTAGTCTTCCTTTGGAACCCTTTGCATCCGGCTTCAGTTCCGCTCCCTCTACGGCTGATTCTATCAGCTCCATCGACAGCACGTCTTCTTCATCCGCATCACTGGCAGTGACGTTAATCGATACAGGTTTTCCCGAAGTGTAAGACGAACTTTTGTTGATCTTGAGAGCCGGTGCATTGTTGGCGGCACCGAAAACGTCGCGACGAACGATCGTTTCCATGGCGGTCTCGATTGGAATACCAGCATCTCGATAAACGGTCGCAATTTGGTCACGTTCAACGCCATCTTTGAGCACTAAAACTTCGATTTGGATCTGCGTTTTAAGTTCACCTGTTCGAGTCCGAACGCCGCTCTTTCCGGCAGTTTTGGTTTCCGGCGTCACCTTCAATAACTTGATCCGATGCAGCGTATCGACAGAGTAAAACGCGTTCAGAAATTCAACCAACTGTTTCAGTTTTACCTTTGGCTTAATCGTAAACGACATCTGTTCAGCCACAACTTTTGAGTCGGACTTGAGCGCTAGGTTCCTGCCAGGGTCAACGCCTGTCAAATTCACACCGATATCTTCACGCAGTGTTTTTTTCAGCCAAGCGATATATTGATTTTTTGCATCTGAAATCCTGCTGGTTGGGCTGGTTTCAAGGTAGTATCGTTTCCGCGTGGCCGCCTGCATTCCCTGCAACGTTAAATTTTCTTGGTCGCTGATTCGAGAATCAATTCCTTGCAATACGGCGACATTGTCGTTGTAACTGTTGAGGAACCAAAAGAACATTCCAAACAACAGTGCTACAACCAATGATCCGGCGGTTACTCCTGCCAGCGTTTTTTCTCTTTGCGTCATATTTTCGATCATTGCTGGTCCCCTGATTTTGAGGTTGCCGAACGACCGAACTGTGATGCTCGCTGGTTCAAGATATTTAGATTCGTCAGCGCTGAATCTGGCAGTCGCAGATGATACAAAAACGTCGATGGATACTCACTCTTCTGTTCGGGAGGAGCCGTTCCTGTGTCGATTGTTTGGACTTCGTAGGGACGTTGGCTGAGCGCCTTGATCAGTTGATCTGTTTTGGCAAGGTCATCCACGATACGGCCTGACAGTTCAATCTTGGGAGTCCCGTCGCGTTGGACCGACGCTGTGAATGAATCTGCAATAACATCGTCAGGTAAAAGATACCCTTGGCTGAACGCAGAAATCTCCGTCAGCCAGTTGATCTCAGACGATTTCCATTGATCGATCACGCCTACCTCTTTCAGCTGTTGCTCGACTGGAGGGATCGTGCCTTTACCCTGATTCACCTCAACCGCGGCGCGTAAGTTCGC
>CALDEW010000020.1 GCA_937942355.1 uncultured Pirellulaceae bacterium
TCAGGGTCGGGGAAAACAACTCTACTAACTTTGATCGGAACATTACGCACCGTCCAAAGCGGCAGCTTGAAAATACTTGGCCAAGAACTCAACGGTATGTCACAAGCTGGTCTGACGGCGGTCCGTAAAAAGATCGGCTTCATTTTCCAAGCCCACAACTTGTTTGGTTCATTGACCGCCTATCAAAACGTTAAAATGGCAACCGAATTGGTTGGTCAAAAGAATAAGGACGTAAAACCGCGCATCGAGCAACTGCTGACGCGGTTGGGGATGGGTGAACGAATCCACTACAAACCAAAATCACTCTCTGGCGGGCAGAAACAACGTGTCGCCGTTGCACGTGGACTTATACATAGTCCTCGAATCGTGTTGGCTGATGAACCGACGGCTGCCTTGGATGAGGAATCCGGTCGAGCTGCAGTGACGCTGCTGCGCGAGATGGCGGACCGTGATGGCTGCACGGTGCTGATCGTAACCCATGACAATCGGATCTTGGACGTTGCCGATCGCATCATCAACATGGTCGCAGGCCATATTAAGAATGATTCAGACATCCACGAAACGGAAAAGATCTGCGAGTTCTTAATGGCGACCGAATTTTTCGCAGACCTCACGCCGCGCACGCTGGCTGACGTAGCCAACAACATCGAAGCACGTGATTATGAACCAGGCGATGCCATTGTTTCTCAAGGGGACGACGGGCTGGAGTTCTTCATGATCAATGAAGGCAGCGTCTCGGTCCAGCGCACTGACGCCACCGGCAAGACAGAGACGCTGAAACAGTTGGACAAAGGCAGCTACTTCGGCGAGGTCGCGCTGATCAAGAATCAGCCTCGCAACGCGTCCGTCATCGCCAAGACCAAAACCAGGTGCTACGTCCTCGACCGGGAAGAGTTCCGCGCGGTGGTTGATACCAGCGATTCGTTTGAATCCGAATTGCGGAAAGCGATGTTCGAAAGGAATTAGCGTAACGTCACGCTTATGTAGTGGATGAGGCCACGAATCCTGCATCTCCATTAAACAAACCACTATTGCTTTCGAAAGAATTTGTGCACTTTATGCATCACGATGCAGGAAAGAATCGTAACTACAAAGGTGACAATGCTGATGAGCAGGTCTTCGGAGAACCGAATACTGAGAACGCCTGTGAAGCTCACCACCCCAAGCGTCGCCCCGACGCAACTGGGGACAAACACGACGTAACCAACAATGAGAAAACAAATGCAGGTCAAACAAAACTTTACCGCGTTGTAGAGTGCTTGTCCTCCGTGCAACTTCCAAAGGGTCTTTTCTCGATATGCAATTACGATCAATATTGCCAGCGGAGGACAAAGCCAAAACGCGTATAACGCAGCTTCGGCGATCAAGCCCGAAGGCGAGCCTTTATAAAAGTTGACTTTAAGACTCGATACCGCTGCGATTGCCGCAAAAACGACAACACATGCCCATAGGAAATACGGACCAGTAGATTTGTCTCGGACGCTGGCTTGATGCGTCCTGTGCGAAGGTGGCTCAAACGGATTTTCTTCCATGATATGTTCTGCTACGGTCGTGGTTGCAATTTACTAGCCACCTCTACCGCCCTCTCCAGCGCCTCAAGCGTCGGCGGCGAAGGTTTCAGACTGCCGGGGCGATGGCCATGACCAATGTCAAAAGGCGACCATTTGAATTTGTTCTTGTGGTTCCATTTTTCTGGATCGGCTCCCATAGACGCTAACAAATCGACGGCTTTGGGATAGTTGCGGTAGGCCGCACCATGCATTGGCGTTTCCAAATTGTCGTCGACCGCGTTGACGTCCAAGCCAAGTTTTACCAGCAATTCGATGGCCGCGCAGACCTCGGTTTCCGATGCCGGTTCCTCGCCCACGGCAACCGTTCCGATTCCCGCCGCCGCAATCAGCGCCGTACAGCCGTCTTGATTAGCAATTTTTGGATCGGCCCCATGTTTCAAGAGCAACTTCATCAGTGGCAGGTCGGCGGTTTGCGCAGCCAGCAAGAAAGGAGTCGCGCCTTTGAAGTTCAAGTCCGCTTTGCCTCTGGCTTTTCCATTGATCAATCGCAAGTTAACGTCCGCACCACGTTCAATCATATTGTCAACGAATTGCAAACTGGTGACGTTGCCTGAACCGCGTGGTGCGGGATCGCCCAAGGGATTGTCTCCAAGTTTCGTCCGGCGCACCCACGTCAGCGCGTGCAGCGGCGCGAAGCCACTTCGTTGATCGTTAGGATCCGCTCCGGCGTCAACCAGCGCGATCGCAAGCTCAAAATGAGCACTCTCAACAGCCAGCAAAAGCGCTGACATCTTCTTGCGCGGTTTTCGACCGCCGCTATACTTGGTCTTCATCACCGAATTGACATCAAAACCACCATCCAAGAAGCGTTTGACGACTTCGGTCTTTCCCTCTCGCGCCGCAAAATGAAATGCCGTGAACCCTGATCCGTCCAAGTGGTATTCAACGTCGGCTCCTGCCTCGATTAGAAGATCAATCACCTCTACGTTTCCCGCTGCAGCGGCCCACATTAAAGCCGTCTGGCCATTTTTGTCGCGGTGCTCAACGTTGGCTTTTGCCGCCAACAATGCCTTTACAATTTCGACGTTGCCATTCCTTGCGGCTAGCATTAATGGAGTCTCCATACCTAAGCGCTGAGCTTCAACGTCAGCGTTTGCGTCGATCAACTTCTGGGCGATCGCCGCATATCCGAACTCGCATGCCAAACTAAGCGCTGTTACCTCGTACGGATTCGCTTCGTCGACATCGGTGTCTCCGGTGAGAAGTTCATTCACAGTTTCGATGTCGTTGTTGTAGACCGCGCTCAGCAGAGCCGGAGTTCCTGCAGGCAAGGACGTTTGAGTTGATTGAGCAAAAGCTTGGTGGGCCGAGAGTGCGATCACACAAATGAGGACTGCAAAAGAAATAAAATCAAATTTCAAATTCATGACTTCGAATTTCAAAATTGGTCGTAGTGGATTTTGTTAAAAATCCCAGTCGATGCTTTACCCGAAAACAACTTGCTGATTTTCCTTACGAATGCCCCGCAGGATCTTTAACAAGATCCACTACGCCTCGACCTTACAGATTCACGGGATCAAACAATTCGTCGACCGTTCCGGTGCTGTCTGAAAATGTCTCCAGCGGCACGCCGACTTTATTCAGCAACGTTAAATGCACGTTGGACAGCGGACACGGATCATCATATTGAATATGTCGGCCGCCTTTGAGCTTTTGCGAGGCTCCACCGGCGATCAGAATTGGCAAATTCGTATGGTCGTGCTTGTCCGGGTCCCCCATGCCGCTGCCGTACATGTAAACCGAATGGTCCAGCAGATTCCCATTGCCTTCGGGAACAGATTTCATCTTTTCCAGAAACTCGGCAAACAAAGAGACATGGAATTGATTGATCTTGGCGACCTTTTCCAGCTTCTTTGCATTGTTGCCGTGATGGGTTAGCGGATGATGCGGCTCCGGCACGCCGATCTCGGGATAACTACGTGTGCTCGCTTCGCGTGCCAACTGAAACGATACTACACGTGTGATGTCGCCTTGGAACGCTAGAAGTTGCAGATCGAACATTAACCGCGCGTGTGCGCTGTAGGCTTCGGGCACGCCGACAGGGCGATCAAGGTCGGGAAGAGGGTTGTCTTTGGCGTTTGCTTCTGCCAACTGGATCCGACGCTCGACCTCTCGAATGCTAGTGAGGTATTGTTCGATCTTATTACGATCCGAAGGGCCAACATTGCGTTTCATCCGCTTGATCTCAAGATTCACAGAATCTAAAAGACTGGCGCGTTTGGTCAGCGCTGCGGCGCGTCGTTCCGGCGAACCACCGGCTCCGAACAGCATCTCAAACACCAGGCGCGGGTGAGCCTCCGAAGGCAGCGGTTGCGTTGGCGATGCCCAGGACAGGTTGTTCTGATAAACACACGCGTAACCATTATCGCATTGCCCAACGGTCGACAGTAAATCCATCGAAAGCTCGATCGACGGCAGTTGTGTTTGTTGACCGATTTTCTTGGCAGCGATCTGATCGACCGTGATGCCGTTGTAGTAGTCTGCACTTTCGGTGCGTTTGGCGCGAGCGGCACTTAGGAATGCGGAGTTCGACGTCGCGTGGGAACCGGGGTACGCGTTCTCAAGATCGGTGTTGGTGATGACGGTCAGCTGGTCCTTCACATTCGCCAAAGGTGAAAGGCTTGACGGAAGTTCCTTCAGGTTGTCGCCTTCAGGGATCCACTTCTTGGGATTGAACCCCATCGGAACATAAACATAACCGATACGTTTCAGATTTTTGGCCGCGGCAGCCGTATCCGCCATGGCCGTCATCGCGGGCACCATCGCATCCAACAGCGGCAGCGCTACCCCGACGCCGGCGCCTCGAAGCAGTGTTCGGCGAGAGATAGATTTGCGTCGAATCATTTCTTACTCCTAAACCTGAATGGCTTGCTTAAAACAATACCTTCAACGATCTCCGAAAACCGAAAATTTTCTTGTCCCGCGTTTCGAACGATTGTTCTAACCGCTGGTCCGTCGGATGCTTCGACAAAACGGCCCAAACCGTACGTCATCAATTTCTCGGTGATGGTCGTCGCAAAAATTTCCGGTCGTTCAAGTATACCTTGTTCCAGTTGCGAAACGTTGGTGATTTCTTTCCCGTCAGGCAAAGCCCCTGAAGAATCGACCCTTATTTCGCCGTCATAGTCTCTCCATCGACCAACCGCATCGTAGTTTTCCAGTGCAAATCCGATGGGATCCATTAAATCGTGGCACGCCGCACAGGCAGGATCTTCTCGATGTTGAGCCAACCGTTGCCGGACGGATGTGGCGGCGATGGTACTGTTCTCCTTCAAGTTGGGTACGTCTGGCGGAGGCGGTGGGGCTGGGGTGCCAAGCAAATTCTCAAGAACCCAATTCCCGCGAATCGTAGGGGCGGTGCGCGTGGCGTACGAAGTGACCATGAGGATGCTGCCGTGCCGCAAGATGCCGCCGCGCCGGCTGTTGGCTGGCAAGTCGACTTTGCGTAAGTGGCTTCCAGTGACGTTTGGAATTCCATAGTGCTTGGCCAAGCGCTGGTTGAGGAATGTGAAGTCTGAATCGATCAGTGATAGCACAGACGCATTCTCCTTCACCATGTGCCGAAACAAGTGTTCCGTTTCGGCGCGAAAGGACTGTCGCAGGTTATCGTCGAAGTCAGGAAACAAACGCAGGTCGGGTCGAATCGAATCGAGGTTCCGCAAGTACAACCACTGCGATGCAAAATTACTGATTAAGGACTCTGAACGCGGATCGGCCAACATTCGGCGGACTTGTTGTTTGAGCACCTCATCGGACAACAATTGATTCGATTCAGCCAACGTGAGTAATTCGCTATCTGGAAGGCTGCTCCAAAGGAAGTAAGAAAGTCGCGTTGCCAGTTCGGTCGAACTGATAGGGTAGCTTTTGCCCGACTTAAGATCCTCAGGCGATTGTTCGATTCGAAACAGGAAATTCGGGTTCACCAAGACCGAAGCCGTAGCGAACTCGATCGCGGATTCGAATCCGTCACGTGGCAAAGCTTGCTCAAACAACCGCATCGGTGTGGTGAAATCATCCGCACTGATGGGACGGCGGAAGGCCTTTTCCATCAGGTTACCCAGAATAGTCTGCGCGGCCTGCGTTTGTTGCTCTTCATCCGGTAGTTTGTCTGCGTACTTTCCCAATAATTTTCTTCGGCTGGGCGTAGCTCCGACCTTGCTTTCTGACAAAGGGCCAATCAACGAAACTTGAAACAGCGCCGGAGTCTGGCGCGGGTGACGGTGACGGTTGAAACTGGCGTCGAAAGGTTGACGTTTGATCGTGCGCAGCGACGCACCGGTGTGAGGAAAGGTGACGATGATTTCGTGAGTGCCAGGTGTAATCTCCAGACGCGTGTTCAGATGCGCGTCAGACTTCGAATAGTCGCGGTAGTCCTGCTGGTTTTCATGTCGAGGCGGCGGCGTCAATTGAAACCGCTTGATCAATTTCCCATCCAACAAAACGTCGATTTCATGCTTGCCATCGAGTCCTTCGACTTTCTCATCACGATCGCGTGTGAGTTTCATCTCGATTTCATACTGCCCGCCACGCACGAACTGCTGCGTAAATTTCGTTCCGCCGCGCGTTCCAAAAGGCAACCCAGCAACGTGTGCTTCTTGCGAACGATCCGCAGGAATTCGCACCGTCAGCCCGGTCGGGCCATCGTCGCTGCCGCCAATCGCGGCGCGGCTGATTGATTCGGCAGCGCTGATGTAGCGATTGAGCAACAGGGGAGACAGGCCTTCCACGGTGATGTTGTCAAATCCGTGGCTGGAGGGATCTTCAGGAAGAAACTCCGTTGCATCAATTTCAACGGCCAGTAGATCGCGAATGGAATTCTGATACTCCGTTCTGGTTAACCGCCGGATCGTTCCGCTTGAGCTGTATCGCGGAAACTCTGACTGGCGTTGCTCCAGCAAATGCTCCAACGCCAAAACGGCTTGCTTGGCTTCATCATCTTCTGGTTGAAAAGCGTCCGGCGGAGGCATTTGCCCGGCGGAAATTTTCCTCAGCATCTTCTCGAAAGGATCGGGCGTAAAATCTTTCGCGGTAAACGCGTCGGCATTGATGTCGAGCGATTCAATATCAAATCCCATTTGCGGGTCGGCCGACGAGTGGCATTGAACGCAGTGGGAGGATACAAAGTCGGATACGGTCGCGAGGTTTTCCGTTTGGTCGGCATCCGGTTGCTGCCCGAACGAATCGGATTGGGCGAGCGCGAAAGTGATCGACTGGAGGACGATCATCGTGATGATGTTGAGTCTGATCATGGGCATGGTTTGTTTGCCGTGCATTTCTAAAGTCGCATCAAACGTATTCTGCCGAAAAGAATCGTGATAACGCGTGGTAACAGGCTTGAATCCCTTAACCATCATTTATAACCAACAATTGCCTCATTAGTCGCGGTCAATGCTCGGATTTCTTTACGTCCTCCGCACGAAACTCATCTCAAGGCCGCTGGCAACGTCACTATCGGTTGCCTGAGACGTCTATTAAAATTGTGGTTTGGATGGAAACCGTTTAAAGGACGTAACTTAATGCAACACATTCGCAATTTTTGCATCATCGCTCACATCGATCACGGCAAATCGACGCTCGCCGACCGCCTGATTCAGACCTGCGGCGGAGTCACCCAGCGCGAACTGCACGCTCAGATGTTGGATTCGATGGACATCGAACGCGAACGTGGTATCACGATCAAAAGCAACACGATCTCGTTGGACTACACCGCTCCCGACGGAAAGAAGTATTTGCTCAATCTGATCGACACGCCCGGCCACGTTGATTTCTCTCATGAAGTCCGTCGGTCGCTGATGGCAGGCGATGGCGCTCTGATCATTGTCGACGCATCGCAAGGCGTTGAGGCTCAAACGGTCGCTAATCTTTTCTTGGCGATGGAGCACGATTTAGATTTGCTGCCGATCATCAATAAGATCGACCTCCCGTCGGCTGATATTGATCGCGCTCAAGTCGCGATCGAAGGAGAACTGGGGCTCGATCCATTCGAAGCCATTCCCGTTTCCGCGAAAACGGGCGAAGGCATCGAAGCCGTTCTTGAGGGAATCGTAGAGAAGCTTCCGCCTCCAACGGGCGATCCAAACGCACCGCTCAAAGCCCTCATCTTCGATGCTCACTTCGACAAATATCGCGGAGTGATTCTGCAGTGCCGCGTCATGGAAGGCACGTTGAAGACCAAGGACACCATCCACTTCATGCACGCCGATCGTGATTTCACGGTGGATGAACTTGGCTACAACCAGATGAAGCTGATGCCCAAAGATAAATTGGCCGCAGGCGAGGTTGGCTATATTGTCGCTGGTGTGAAGAGCGTTCAAGATATCGAAATTGGCGACACGATCACGCTGGTTAACAACCCCGCCGCCGAACCGATTCCCGGTTACCAAGAGGCTCGGCAAGTTGTTTTCTCGTCGATCTATCCGATGAGCACCGATCAATATGTCGATCTGACAAAAGCGTTGGAGAAACTAGCGATCAATGACGCCGCGCTGACGTTCGAAAAAGATTCGTCGGCGGCGTTGGGCTTTGGTTTTCGCTGCGGATTTCTCGGACTGTTGCATCTGGATGTTATTCAGGAACGATTGCAACGCGAATTCGATATTGGACTGGTCATTTCGGCTCCGTCGGTCAGCTATAAGTTGACACTAAAGGACGGCAAAGAAATTGAAGTCGACAACCCAAGCTACTGGCCTGATCCGATGTCGATTGAATCAGTGACCGAGCCCTACATCAAGGCTTCGATTTTGACGCCCGAGGAAAACGTTGGCCCGGTGATGGAACTGTGCCGAGAACATCGCTCTGACAGCCAGACGATCAACTACCTTTCGGCGGGGCGGTTGGAAGTTATCAGCGAAATGCCGCTGGGAGAGGTCCTGTTCGATTTCTACGGGAAACTCAAGATGATTACGCGCGGTTATGGTTCGTTCGACTATGACCCTATTGAATATCGAAAAACGGACGTTGTCAAAGTTGATATCTTGGTCAACAAGGAACCGGTAGACACGCTGTCGTATTTAGTCCACCGAGATAAAGCCCGCGATCGCGCCTTGCATTACTGCGAACGTCTGGCCAAGGAGATTCCTCGTCATCAATTCAAGATACCGGTTCAAGGCGTGATTGGCGGCACCGTGATCGCACGATCAACAATCGCACCGTTCCGAAAAGACGTAACGGCGAAACTGTATGGAGGCGACGTGACGCGGAAAAAGAAGCTGCTCGAGAAGCAGAAGAAGGGAAAAGCAAAGATGAAGCAGTTTGGTTCAGTGAACATCCCGCAAAAGGCATTTGTCTCTGTCCTACGCGCCGACCAAGATTAGTCGCGCAGGGGCCGGTTTCAACCGGATGTTGCTTCTGAACGATATCTTTTTACTTCCTAAAGACCGTTCACAACGCGGTGAATTCCATCGCTGACAAGTTTTTCTCCAAAGTTGACGACCAAGCCAAGTTTTAGGTTGCGAAGGCGGAGATAAGTCAGCACTTGGGTTTCAAAGATCGCGTTGTACTTCGACACCGCTTTACACTCGACGATGACGAGGTTGTTGACCAATAAGTCGATTCTCAACGGAGTGGCAAGTGTGATGTTTTTGTAGTGAATTGGGGATTGAGATTGGCGTTGAACCGTGCAACCAGCTTGCTTCAGTTCGTATGCGAGGGCCTCTTCGTAGACAGATTCAAGCAGCCCTGGACCGCCAAGGGTGCGGTGAACCTCAATGGCGGCGGTGATAATGATTCCACTGGTTTCGTTTTCGGTCATGCTTTCCTTCTGGTAAAAGGAGGGAGGGGGGAGGCGTTTGGGGAAGTTTGCTTGGCAGATTTGCGTCGATCAATTTGGACGGAATAGTTTTAACGCAAAGCCGCAAAGGCGCAGAGACGCAAAGTTCCCGGTATTCACTTCTTTCTTTGCGCCTTCGCGTCTCCGCGTCTTTGCGTTTATTTTTACTGGGATTTGTTTTAACGCAAAGCCGCTAAGGCGCAGAGACGCAAAGTTCCCTGTATTCACTTCTTTCTTTGCGCCTTCGCGTCTCCGCGTCTTTGCGTTGATTTTTTACTGAGATTTGTTTTAACGCAAAGCCGCTAAGGCGCAGAGACGCAAAGTTCTCGGTATTCACTTCTTTCTTTGCGCCTTCGCGCCTCCGCGTCTTTGCGTTGATTTTTTACTGGGATTTGATTTAACGCAAAGCCGCTAAGGCGCAGAGACGCAAAGTTGCCGGTATTCACTTCTTTCTTTGCGCCTTCGCGTCTCCGCGTCTTTGCGTTAATTTTTCACGTAACGTCGGGATTCATTACCCATCGGTAAAGGCTAAGATACTACCGATGCTTTTTTGATAAATACAAACTAGCTCAACTTCTCGAAGGCGGCGATACAGTAGCGATTTCTCATTCACTCTTCCAGATACGTGATAGATATTTTGCCATGACCCACGCGAAAGTTCCAAAACGAATCATCCCAATTATTTGTTTGTTGCTTTTTGTAATATCTCCTGTGCTTCCGGCACTGAGCCAGGAAAAAAACTCGACGGAGGCAACAAAGGGCTGGCCAAGGTTTCTCGGCGCTAACATCGACGGTGTTTCTCACGAAAATGGGATCCTGAAAGATTGGACCGATGGAAAACTGAAGCTGCTCTGGCAAACGGATCTTGGTGAGGGATACTCCATGTGTTCGGTCGCCGACGGGATGGTCTATCAGTTTGACAAATTTGATGACCTAGGACGGTTGCGATGCATTGACACCGTCACCGGTGAGACTCAATGGAAGTTCGAGTACGAATCTAACTATCGCGACATGTACGGATATGACGCCGGGCCGCGATCAAGTCCACTGGTTGATGGTGACCGGATCTATCTCTTTGGCGTTGAAGGGATGTTGATCTGTGTCGATAAAAATACCCACAAGGCAATCTGGCAAGTCGACACCGCAGAGAAGTTTGGTGTGGTGCAGAATTTCTTTGGCGTGGCAAGTTCACCAGTTATCTACGAAGATAAATTGCTGGTGATGATAGGAGGTTCGCCGCCGGAGTCACAAAAGATTCCACCGGGCCAGCTCGACCGCGTCAAACCCAACGGTTCCGCCGTCGTTGCCTTTGATAAATTTACGGGCGAAGTGATCTACGAAACGGGCGATGATTTGGCCAGTTATACGTCTTTGACTTGGATGGGCGATGGTGAGCAGCGGACGCTGCTCGCTTGGGCGCGCGACAATCTTTGGGGGATCGAGCCGGGGAAGGGGACTGTGGAATTCAAGTTTCCTTACCGCTCTAAAAAACTAGAAAGCGTTAACGCAATGACGCCCGTTTCGGTCAACCGCCGTATTTTCCTTTCGGAGTGCTACGAGAATGGTTCCACGCTGCTGGAAATCAAAGATAGCAAGGTCGAAACGTTGTGGGACGACGTCGGCAAACGTAAAAAGG